>JBNKEN010000273.1:0-10696 GCA_050288805.1 Pseudoalteromonas sp. | reverse complement strand
CAAGGTAGAAACCAAGCGCTCAGACTGGATGTTGGGCTTCAGCGGCCAGCGTGTCGAGAGCGAAAAAGACGCGCGCTGGGCGGTGAAAAAAGACGGCGGTATGTTTGATCAGTTTACCGGCGCCACAATTACGCCGCGCGCCGTGGTCGGTGCGGTAAAAAACACGGCGCTTTATGTCAGCGTCCGTTTCGACGACTTGTTTGCCGGTGAAAGCCAATGCAAGGTGGAGGGATTATGAGCCAACTGAAAACCCTGCTCAAAGACGGCCTCTGGAGCAACAACCCGGCGCTGGTTCAGCTGCTCGGCCTGTGTCCGCTGTTGGCGGTCACCGCCACCGTGACCAATGCCATCGGGCTCGGTGTCGCCACCATGCTGGTGCTGATAGGCTCCAACGTCACCGTCTCATGGGTACGTAACTGGGTGCCCAAGGACATTCGTATTCCGGTGTTTGTGATGATCATCGCCGCCTTCGTGACCATTATTCAGCTGCTGATGAACGCCTTTACCTTCGGGCTTTATCAGTCGCTCGGGATTTTCCTTCCCCTTATAACCACCAACTGCGCCATCATAGGTCGAGCCGAAGCCTTTGCCTCGAAGAACAACGTGGGCCTCTCGGCCTGGGACGGCCTGATGATGGGCCTGGGTTTTACCCTGGTGTTGATGGTGCTCGGCGCGGCGCGTGAACTGATAGGCCAAGGCACCCTGTTCGACGGCGCCAACCTGCTGCTCGGCGACTGGGCAAGCGTATTACGTATTGAAGTATTCAACTTCGACAGCCAGATGCTGCTGGCAATTTTGCCGCCCGGCGCCTTTATCGGCATGGGCCTGCTGATCGCGGCCAAGAACCTTATCGACGAGCGCCTGAAGGCGCAGCAAGCCCCGCAAGAAACAAACGAAAAAGCGCCACGCGCACGGGTAACGAGTCTGACATGAACAAAGAAAAACGCAGAGAGATACTGGAACGGCTGCGCGACGCCAATCCGCACCCCGAAACCGAACTTGAATATTCCAGCCCGTTTGAGTTGCTGGTTGCCGTCACCCTGTCGGCCCAGGCCACCGACGTCGGCGTCAACAAGGCAACCCGTAAACTCTTTCCGGTGGCCAATACGCCGCAGGGGATTCTGGATCTCGGACTCGACTCACTGCGCGATTATATCAAGACCATCGGCCTGTTTAACTCCAAGGCCAACAACGTCTACAAGATGTGCCAGATTTTGGTGGAACAGCACGGCGGCGAAGTGCCGGAAAACCGCGAGGCCCTCGAGGCCCTGCCCGGCGTCGGCCGCAAAACCGCCAATGTGGTGCTCAACACCGCCTTCGGCTGGCCGACCATCGCCGTCGACACCCATATCTTCCGCGTCTCGAACCGCACCAAGTTTGCCGTCGGCAAGGACGTGGTCGCCGTTGAGCAGAAACTGGAAAAGGTGGTCCCGGCGGAATTTAAGGTCGACGTCCACCACTGGCTTATTCTCCACGGCCGTTACACCTGCGTCGCCCGCAAGCCTAAATGCGGCTCCTGTCTTATAGAAGATCTGTGTGAGTTCAAGGAAAAGACTGACATCTGATATTTGGCTTAAGAAAATGAACGATAGTCTGATTTCTATTTGGAGTGCAAACTTTAGTGCCGCAACATCGATAGTTGTCATTCCAGATGGCTGCCGCGATTTGATAGTCAAAACGTTGGGAAATGGAAAACCCAATTGGTTGGTGTCACCTCTATACGATCGACCCGAACATGTTCAGATAGAAACAAGCTGCAATTATGTTGGGTTTCGTTTAAGCCCCGGGGCAGAAATTAAAGAGCGAGAGTTATTAGACTACATTGAAACCAAACAACTTCATGCCGAAGATGTGAAAGATTTTATTGGTGACTTTATCTCTACCGAAAGCTCGATTGAGGAAGCGCTAGCGTGTTTTGCCAGTGAGATGGGTTCGGTAAAACAAATTTCCGCTCAACTCGGGGTGAGTACCAGAACGTTGCAGCGACTGGTTTTAAGTAAAACCCAAAGAACACCTGGCTATTGGTTGCAATTAGCCAGAATTAGAAAAGCTGCCAGAAGTTTAAGCCCAAGTGTATGCCTGGTTGATGTTGCAGAAAACTACGGCTTTTCTGATCAGTCTCATATGAATAGAGAGTTTCAGCGCTGGTTTGGGTTAACACCCGTACAGGTATTAAATTCTCCAGCGATTATCAGGCAGCTAAATGACAAAGGCTATGCCTGAGGAGCTACGGGCGTACAGATTTCAACTAAAAAGCCATTGTTCTCGGTTACATAAGCGATTGTCTGACCCCAAGGCATATCCGTAGCGTCTTGCACGAGCGAAGCCCCCGCCTCCAGTGCTTTAGACAGTGCCGTCTTTACATTATCAGTTTCAAACGCTATCTCAAACGTGGGGCCATTTAAGTTCGGTTTAGCAGGATTTTTTCCTAGTTCTTTCATGAGCTTGAATGAGGAAAATGAAAGTGTCGTACTACCCGTATCTAATTCTCCATACTCTCCACTTTCATGCAGCATTTTCTTTTTAAGGCCAAATGCTTTTTCATAAAACCCGAGAGTCTCGTTAACATCATCAACATAAAGTATCGTATATTTAAATTTCAAGGCGTGCCTCCTCATTGGTTAAAGTCTGAAGAAGGTTATAGATAGATATTCACTATGTATTGAATAATTGCGACAACACTTGAATTAAATGATCTACCACGACAATACTATGATCGGCTGGCCAACCGTCACCGTTGCCCGTATCTTCCGCGTCTCGAACCGCACCAAGTTCGCCATGGACAAGGACGTGGTCGCCGTCGAGCAGAAACTGGAAAAGGTGGTCCCGAGCGAATTAAAGGTCGACGTCCACCACTGGCTGATCCTGCACGGCCGCTATACTGTGTGGCCGGAAAGCCAAAGTGCGGCTCCTGTTTTATCGAAGATCTCTGCGAGTTTAAAGATAAAACCGAATAGAAGAATAAGAAAAATCGTTGTTTTATTTTGAAGAGAAAATATTTATGGATAAGTGTAGCCAGGTAAAACGCTTTTTTATTTTAAGCCTTTTTTTTAGTTTTTCAGCGCTAGCAAGCCCGGAAATTTGGCTGTTATCAGGGAAAAGCTGCAATGTTTGCGATCTCTTTGACGAGATAAGTCAAAACCGTGGCTATGGCGACGTGATTGAAGTCAGCCATATCAAGTATCCTGTCCGCAAAATCGACAAGGCATCGTTACCAAAGTTCCTGGAAAACGCACTGAAAGAAGAAACACAATCCAGGTACTGGGATCTTCAACTCACCGTCGCTATCGTTGACGGTGAAAAGCTTGTATATCAAGGAAATGTTGCCGAGTCAGCTGACTTTAGCCAGGCATTTTTGAAACCGAAATATATGCGCCCGAAGCGTGACGTCACTTTGGATGAACTGCATCACTATGGTTTTAATTATCCCGATTTTTTCAGACACCAGTTCAACCTGGAGTATTTTGTTAATGTTGCCTTACATGGATTTCCACCTCATAGGGATAATGAGCTTAAATTAACATTATCAACTGCACCAAATCAGCTGCAGTCCAATATTTCCTTATGGGGAAGCGCTCAGCAACCCGCCAAAAATGGCTTATTCCTATCCACGCGTATCAATCAGTTAAAGCACAGGTTCAGTGATTATAATCCGCACGTTATATTCGGCCATGGAAAGAATGCCAGTGAGCTAGATACACTACTTTTAAAGGATGAAAAATATTCGTTCGTTAAAGCGCCGGTTGTTAGTGATTTTTCGGCTGATTTATCGGGTTTAAAACAGTGGTTTTCAGCGATTAAAAATAGCCCAAATAAGAATGAGCTGATCATTCAAGTTGGGCACAGCGGCCCTAATGGCGCGCCGGTTTGGGGACATGTATTGCCCATAAGCCGCAATCTACTCAAATCGACCATAGAACAAACGGAAAAAGATGTAATTTTGGTGAGCGGCGCGTGCCATAGCGGACTTTTTGCAGGTTCTGCCAGCTGTGGGTTTTATGCGGCCCACCCGGATGCTATCGCAACTGGCTGTCAAACGTCTTTATCTGCAATTGATACCTCGGATGATTATTTAAAATTCTTTTTTGCAGAAGATAAACAAGAAGATATCAATGGAGACGGCAAGGTAAGCTTTAATGAAGCGCATTGGTATGCATCTTCGCAACTGGAGCGCCACAATATTAGCTATACGGATGAAGACGCTATCATCGACACTTATTTTTCTCAACATCCTGCCGGCCTGGAAGAGGTTATTGCCTTAGGAAAGCTAAAAGAATTAGCTAACCTATTATCACCCGAAGAGAATTATGCCGTACATAAAATGGCAAACGACTTACCGGATGATACGCAAATAAACTTAACAGACTATGTTTCTATGCATAAAGCTGCGATCGAAGCACTGAAAGGAAAAACTGAACTGCCTTCGGTTGAGCGTAATGAAATCACCGCATTGAAGTATCCTCTAAACCTGGTCATGTTGGCTCGCAGGGCGTTATATAAGAAAATGAATGGGTCAATCCCTGAAGACTTGGAAGCCTGTGAAAGCAGAGGCATTACAGAATTCGTTCAAGGTAAGCAAATTTAGTTCGACTATATCTTTTAAACCGGCCAGCAATTAAACGGGGCGATATTATTCAGCCCCCAGCAACTAAAAAGGCCCGTTCACAAAATAGTCTGAACATTATTTCCCTGGATAAAAATCGAAACTTATTGTTTTATTTAGCTTTCTTGAATTTCAGCTCGGCCGCAAACCTAAATGCGGCACCTGCATTATCGAAAATCTGTGAGAGTTCAAACAAAAGACAGAATAAATGAATAGAATTAAACGGACATCGTTTAATTTACAGACGGTAGAAGGCATATGTGTCGCTTTTTAATTTATAAAGGCAGTCCAATCACGATGAATAAGTTAGTGATTGAACCTGCGAACTCGCTGATTGTTCAAAGTAAGACGGCCAAAAAGCGTGCGTTGCCCGTTAACGGGGACGGCTTCGGTATCGGGTGGTATCCGCTGCATGACGATCCCGAACCTGGTCGCATCGTCAGTATCGAACCGGCGTGGAGCAATCAAAACCTTATCCAGTTGACCTCAAAAGTGAGCAGCAAACATTTTTTTGCCCATGTTCGTGATGCATCAACAGGCATGCCGGTTTCGCAGAGTAACTGTCACCCATTCACCTCGGGCCGATATATGTTCATGCATAATGGCCGCTTAGATCAGTTTGCCAAATTTCAACGTAGCATGTTAAACAGCTTATCTGATAATGCATTTAACCTGATCAAAGGAAATACAGATTCCGAATATGCCTTCGCCTTGTATATGGATACGATTGAGTTTGCTGACAACTTATCAGTGGAAGAATTAAAGCAGGCGCTGTATGAAACGATCAGACGAATTATTCAATTTAGGGTTAATAGCGGCGCAAATACGAATGCGTTTATAAACTTCGCAATAAGTGATGGAGTCAATACCATTGCCACACGTTTTGCGACAAATTCACAGAGCCAGCCCGCGTCGTTATTTTATACCCAAGGTGCTTTTGAATATGATCTGGCTGCCGAAGACATCCGGATCAAGCCTGACTCACGTGGAGATGTCGTTATTTGTTCAGAGCCGTTGACCGACACATCCCATGGCTGGATAAAGGTAGAGAGAAATCATGCCGTGATCATCGGCTCAGATAATTCAGTCAGGATTGAGGAAATTCCGATCCCCTTTCAAAGCTGATGTGGAGAAAAAGCAAGAAAGGCCGACGTACGCCACCAGCTTATTCTCCACGGCCGCTACACCTTAGAGCCGCAAACCTAAATGCGGCTCCTGTATTATCGCCGTCGAGCAGAAACTGGAAAAGGTGGTCCCGAGCGAATTAAAGGTCGACGTACACCACTGGCTTATTCTTCACGGCCGCTATACCTGCATGGCACGCAAGCCAGGTCGCAACTACTTGGTCGCACTCTCTTCGCTCGAAACCTAGTTGACGGCCGCGCGCCAGAGAAAGGGCTAGTTACTTTCGCATTGCTGCCATTTGTCGCGCTAATTAGACACGCCCGCGTTCTCGCCCTACTATCTATGCTTCACGCTTAAGCAGGAAAAAAACAATGAAGAAACTTTTGCTTATCGGCTGCCTTATGTGCAGCGCTAACCTGATGGCAGAGACGACGAGCGAGGCGACCAGCCCGGCGAAAAAAGAGGCGGAAAGGGCTATTCCGGAGATACGCTCCTTCGTCACTCAGCACAAGGGCACCTTTAACGGCCAAAAACTGAGTTACAGCGCCACCGTCAGCAATATGCACCTCTACAATGACAAGGACGAGGTCATCGCAGATGCGGTGACCACTGCCTATGTCGTCGACAGCAAGCAAAATCGCCCCGTCACCTTTGTGTTTAACGGCGGCCCGGGGTCGGCGTCAATCTGGTTACATATGGGCATGCTGGGCCCCAAAATAGTCGACGTCCCAAGCGACGCCAAAGATGCCGGCAATGCCCCCTACCGACTGCTGGACAACCCCTTAAGTCCGCTTGATAAAACCGATCTGGTATTTATCGACCCCATAGGCACGGGCTACAGCACACTGGCCGGCAAGGGACGCGCCGAGGACGTGTGGGGTCTTGCCGAAGACGCCCGCTCGGTAAGCCAAATCGTGAAACGCTGGATTGCGCAAAACAATCGCTGGAATTCACCCAAATACCTTGCCGGTGAAAGCTTCGGCACCACCCGCGCGGCGGCCATGCTGCCTTACCTGAACGACGGCGCCAGTCCGATGCGGATGAACGGCCTGATTTTAATCAGTCAGGCGCTCGATTATACCGGCAGCACCCCGGCGCCGGACAACCTGATTGCCTACGTCACCTACCTGCCCACCATGGCGGCCACCGCGTGGTATCACCACAAAATCGACCGGGTGAATATCACCTTGCCTGCATTAATGACACAGGCCAAAGACTTCGCCGTCAACGAATACCTTCCCGCGCTGTTTAAAGGCAGTTTACTGCCAGAGGCCGAATTCAACGCCGTGGCTAAAAAACTGGCCTATTACACCGGGCTTTCCGAATCCCTCATTAAGCGGGCAAACCTGCGCGTTGAAGCCGGTCGCCATTTGAAATTGCTGTTGGCAGATCAGGGCCTTACCGTAGGCCGTCTGGATTCGCGTTACACCAACGACGAACTCGACGATTTGGCGCTGTCACCCAGTTACGACGCCGCCAGTGCGGCCATCTCCTCGGCCTACAACGGCGCCTTACATCATTATTTTGCCAATGACCTGAAGGTCGACTGGCCCCGCAGCTATATAGTGAGTGCAGAACAGGTGGGTAAGGAATGGGTGTTTGAACGCAATACCGAACATGAACCGCAATACGTGAACACGGCGCCCACCCTGGCCGAGGAAATGCGTAAAAATCCAAGCATGAAAATCTTACTGGCCAGCGGTTATTACGACTACGCCACGCCGTTTTTTGATGCCGAATACACCTTTGCGCGCCACGGCATCGACTTATCCCGCGTCACCCGCCCCCATTACGAGGCGGGCCATATGATGTATTTGCACAAACCGGACTGGGAACAACTGGCCAAGGATATTCACCAGTTTTTCGACCGCTAGACGAGGCGAAACTGTCGATGAAATGCCGTCTTCGTTATCATTCAGGCGGCCTTCCGACAGTGCGCAAAGTACTGTAAAGCCAGGCTTAGGCGCCGTTTTGCAGACCACCTTATGTTTACAAAAATACTCTTTGAGGAAACCTGATGAGACTACTTCACACCATGCTGCGCGTCGGCGACCTTGACCGTGCCGTCGCCTTCTACACCGAGATCCTGGGTATGCACGAACTGCGTCGTGCGGAAAACACCGAATATCGCTATACGCTGGCGTTTTTAGGCTACGGGGACGAAAAAGAAAATACCGTGCTGGAGCTGACCTACAACTGGGGCGAGGACAGTTATGAACTGGGTACCGGGTTCGGTCACCTCGCCATCGAAGTAGACGACGTCTACAAGGCCTGCGACGAGATCCGCGCGGCCGGCGGCAACATCAGCCGCGAGCCGGGCCCGGTGCTTGGCGGCACCACGGAAATCGCCTTCGTCAAGGATCCGGACGGCTACGCCATCGAGCTTATCCAGAAAAAGGCCGACAACCGCTTCTGACCCCTGCTACAACCATCTGGCCAGTATCGCCCTGAGTTTGTCCAGCTCGATGGGCTTGGCCAGGTGGTCACGCATCCCCATGGCATGCGCCTGTTCTATATCCTGTACCATGGCGTTGGCACTGACCGCCACGATAGGCGTATCGAACCCTTCTCGTTCCAGCAGTTGCCGACTGGCGCTCAGGCCGTCCATCACCGGCATCTGAATATCCATCAGGATCAAATCGTAACGCTTATCTGCCGCCTTTTCACACGCCTCTGCGCCGTTTTGCGCCAGTTCATAGCATACCCCGAGCTGCTCGAGAAACTTCCCGATCACCAGCTGGTTAAGCGGATTGTCTTCGACTACCAGCACCAGCCGTCCGCTCGCGTCGAATTCACTTTGCATCGCCTCGGGCGCTTCGCTACTGCTAATTAGGTGAGTTTCAGCCAAGGGAACACAGACGGTGAAACAAGATCCCTTGCCGAGTTCACTCTCGACCTCGATCCGCCCCTGCATCAATTCGGTCAGCCCCTTACAGATAGAAAGCCCGAGTCCGGTTCCGCCAAATTCTCGGGTGGTGCTGCCTTCGGCCTGCACAAAGGGCTGAAACAGGACACCCAGCTTATTGGCCGCGATGCCGATGCCGCTGTCTCGCACGGCGAAATACCAGCACGGACCCTCCGCCCCCTTGCCATTGTAACTGACCGTCAGGCTGATCTGCCCCTGCTGGGTAAACTTCACGGCATTGGACAGCAGGTTGACCAGAATTTGCTTGAGGCGCACCGGATCGCACAGCGCCCCGTCGGGCAGGGTTTCGTCCGTTACCAACTCAATCTCGACCCCTTTTTCTTTTGCCGTGCTACGGAATAAGGCGATAACATCGCTTAGCAGCTGCTTCATATCGCAAGGCTGCAAATCCAACTCTATTTTGTTGGCTTCGATTTTCGAAAAATCCAGTACGTCGTTGATCACCGTCAGCAAGATTTCGCCGCAGGTCCGTATCTGCCTGACATAATCGCTCTGCTCTGCATTCAGATCAGAATGCCGGAGCATCTGCAAAAAGCCGAATATCCCGTTCATCGGCGTGCGTATTTCATGGCTGACATTGGCCAGAAAACGCCCTTTGAGTCTTTCCGAGGTTTCCGCCCGCTCTTTTTCCATTTCCAGCGAATTTATCTGTTGCTCTATGGTCTGCGCCATGGCATTGAGCGACGAGGCGATTTCCTGAAACTCGGTAAAGTCGAAATCCTCCGCTTGGCGACGATAGTCTCCGGCGTGAAACGCCTGGCTCATCTGGGCAATTCTCGCCACCGGTGTATTGAGCCTTCTTGTCATCCAACGCGCCAGCAACACGCAAATAAGTATCAGGAAAAGCATCAGCACGGAGGCAAACACCAGGCTCTGGTTGACGGCCGCCAAATGCGCTTTTCGATCCTCGCTGACCTTGAAAATCAGCGCTTTTCTGAGCCCGTGCATATACACATCGGCAACCTTTTCCTGCTGTACCAGCGTGCGCCTCTCATCCTCTGCATGATCGCCGTAAATGGGCGTATTGCCGAGCAGCATCTGATAAAAACTTGTCCGTGTGCTGCCCTCGCTGTCCTTGTTTTTTTCCAGCCAGCGTATCGCTTCCGAGAACGGGATCATGATCACCGTAGCCCCGGTTACCCTCACCGGTGTGGTCAGTGAATCCATTTCCTGGATTAGTGGCGTGACCAGGGCAAAATAGCCCTTTTCTTCTTGCTTGTCTTCGGCGAACAGGGATACCACGTCCGGATCATTGAACACATGCACGTCGGCCACCACGTCCTTTTTCGATAAGGTCAGGTTAACCATATCGCGAAAGTAGCCCGGCCCGATATTGAGCGCCGCGACGGGGTACCCCTCGACGACAAACCCGTCTGTATCCAATACCAGGGCCGCACGGATGCTCTCATTTTCCTGTACATATTGCTGAAGCTCGCTGAGCGCGAACTGGGAGAAGATAATGTTCACCGGCAGCTGGACAATCGCCTTGGTACGGCTGAAACCGATGGCCGACTGACGGCGCAGGAACAAGAACTGCTCCACCTTGGAGGCATTGTTGCGGGCATGCCATTGAATGGCATTGGATGCCTGAACAAGAGTCGTATTGTAAAACTTGTACAACATCACCGCCGACAACAGCAAAAGGGGTAGCAACACCAATAGCAGGACGCTGCTGTAGAGAGTGCGGCTGAAACTGACCTTATGCATCTAGCCGCCACTGCTTTCGATGGAACGCTCGGCGAGGCGTTGCATAAACTGGCTTGCCTGGGCCGAAGACATGGCGCCGCTGCCGAATCGGGTATAGCCCTTCAACATCGCTTCCCAGATCACCGCCATGTTGGGATGCGTAGGCATCGCTGCCGCGTCATCAAGGGCGGCGAGTATCACGGCCAGATCCGGGCTCGGGGTTTGCTTTATTTTATCGAGCACCTTGGTGTGAACCGGTAAATCGTGCAGTTCCTGCCAGATCTTAAGTTGAAAGCTTTGTGACTGTACCAGGGCAGCCAGCCGTTTCAACTCGCTACGTTTCGGGCCGTTCAAGG
>JBNKEN010000272.1:0-3906 GCA_050288805.1 Pseudoalteromonas sp. | reverse complement strand
TGGTAACGGCGCTGGTGTCGTTATTGACGAATCGAACGGTCAGCCACAGCGTCGGGATGACGGGGGAGATCTCATTAAGGGGCCAGGTGTTGCCGGTTGGAGGAATCAAGGACAAGGTACTGGCTGCCCACAGAGCGGGGCTGACAACGGTGATCTTGCCCAAACGGAATGAAAAGGATTTGGACGATCTTCCGCAATCTATTCATGATGAGATGCGCTTTGTGTTGGCCGACCATGTCGATACCGTATTGGCGAACGCCTTGGACCCGGCTAAATAGAAAGCCTGTATAAAATAAGAGCCCGGTCTTGAGCTGGCCGGGCTATTGCATGGGGTGTCAGTCGTTTCAGTGGGGTGCATAAATCCCTTTCAGCGTGTTAATGGTGTCATCAAGGGGAATTTGTTTTTTCGCCTTGCTGGTATGTGACAATACATCGCCGAGGCCGATGATACCCACGAGTTGCTGCTTTTCATTAATTACCGGCAGGCGGTGCAATTGAGCGGTTTTCATGGTGTTAAGGGCCGTCTTAATATCATCTTCAGGCCTGCAACTGTGAATTTGGCGGCCATGGGTGATCTCTTCGGGCTTAATGTCCCACATAGGTTTGTGGTTCATGGCCGAACACATACAGATATCACGATCTGTGATCACGCCGGTAACCCGTTTGTTGTTATCCACGACGGGGATAAGACCGTAGTCGTGTTGCCACATTTGCAGCGCAATATACTCTGCATTGTCGTCAGGATGGCAGGTAGTTACCTGCGAGTGCATGCAATCTTTAACTATCATACTGAACCTCCTTGGGCACAGGGTGGCCGGGCTGACATTTGCTCGGCCAATAGTACCTTGAGTAGCTAATCTATCTTAACCTCAATTTTCTTTTGCTTCGCCGAGGAAGCCTTCGGAATGGTAATTTCCAATACGCCGTTATGGCTGTGCGCCTTTATTTTATCGGCCTCGCATGCATCGGGAAGGGTGAAAGAACGATAGAAGCTGCCGTAGTTGCGTTCAATGCAGCGATATTCATCCTTGTATTTCTCGACTTCTGATTCTCGTTTTCCTTCGATAATGAGGTTGCCGCCTTCCATTGATACCTTGATATCTTTCGGTTCTACACCGGGAATATCCGCCTTGACGATATACATATCGTCTTTTTGTTTAACATCGACATCAAGTTGCCATCTGTCGCCTAACAATTCCCATTGCTTACCAAGGTGGGGGAAATCGCGGTTCCATAACTGCTGCATCTCCTCCTGTAACTGCGAAAACATGGGCAGTTGAGGCATGCTTGTCAGGGGTTGACGTTTGAAAAGAGTCATAATTGCCTTCTCCAAATTAGTGTCCGACGGCATTTTCTGCGATGTCGTCGTGACATCATGGTTGTTCCCGAATTCACTCAAGTGCTGCGGTTTGGGTGAAACGTGCTCTGATTAACGGGTCTAAGTAAGCGCGCCCCGAGGGCGCAGGCTTCTTTCATTAATAACCTTAGCAAGGCAATATCGAAATTCGCTGACATAAGTCAGCAAAAGCGTGTGGGGAAAATTTGCTTGATTCAAAAAGCCTGACTTTTATCAGGCACTATGGCCGTTTTTGCTACTACACTTTAAGCGGGACAACGAATGCCGCCGAACGTGGTTGTCATTTTAACTATCGACATATCGCGACCGGTATAGCCATCCTTTAATGGTGTTGATATACAAACGTGGAGTGATTGTAATGCGAGCAGGCTTACTAAGTGAGTGGGTATGATAACAACCAGAATTGAGGCCGAAAACTGGCAAAATAAATTTGCAGAGCTGAGTGAACAGTTGACTAATAAAATCGTTACGATCGAAATCAACGGCTTGGATCTGGGCAGTCAGACGGAGGCCGTATCGGTGCGACTAAAGGGGATTGTCTACGACCCTAAGGATAATATCGTCGAGATCTCGTGTGAGGATTTCGAGCATCTCATTTCATCACCGGTGGAAATTTACTATACGCAAGAGATGGGAGCGTTGAAATCCATCGAGTTTGTTGATGAGGAAAACAGGGCGCAGCTGGTTACCTTTGTTTCCCCTCTGTTGCTTTAGCCCAGTTTATCGCCGGCCAGTTGCTGGATCCTTTGCACTATGGCTCTGATACCGTTGCCACGGGACGGACTCAGGTGCTTGATAAGTCCTAACTCATCGAATACGGACCGGGTATCGATGGTGATGGCCTGTTCGGGGGTGACACCGTTAAACAGGCTTAAAATAATGGCGACGAGTCCGCGTACGATGCGGGTGTCGGAGTCGGCGACGACCACCAGGGTGCCTTCATCGTGACTGAAATCGAGGTGAAGCCAGACCTTGCTTTCACAACCCGGGACCAGGGCTTCGTCGATTTTCATCGCGTCGGGCATCGCCGGGAGGGATTTGCCGAGCAGCATGATTTCGCGGTATTTTTGTTGCCAGCCACCTGCGTCTGTCAGGCGCTGTCTAATTTCGTTAAAGTAAGGCGTCATAGAGCTGTCCGTTTGTAAATTCTTAATCGAGCAGGGCAATCGCGTCTTTCAGTGCGCTGATAAATCTGTCTACGTCCTGGCGTGAGTTGTAAAACGCAAGACTGGCCCGCAGCGTTCCGCTCAAGCCCAGATGTGCCATCAGCGGTTGGGTACAATGGTGTCCGCTGCGCAGGGCTACGCCGTACCCGTCGAGTAACGTTGCCAAATCATAGGGATGTTCTTGTTTGTAATTAAAGCTCACGGTGCCTATGTTGTTATCAAGATCGCCATACAGGCAGATCCCTTCAATCGCACGCAGTTCACGAACAAGATAGTGAAACAAGGCCATTTCATGTTGCCTGACGGCATTGCCATCCAGCGCCGACAGATAGTCAATTGCTGCCGCAAACCCGATAACGCCCGAAATATTCGGGGTGCCCGGTTCAAATTTTCCCGGAGGCGGGGTAAAGGTGCTGCTTTGGAGTTCGACCTTGTCGATCATTTCTCCGCCGGTCTGATAGACGGGAAGTTGCTCCAGCAGCTCATAGCGTCCAATGAGGGCGCCGACGCCGGTAGGACCGAGCGCCTTATGGGCGGATAAAACGTAGAAATCGCAGTCAAGCTCCGCGATATTCGGGCGCAGGTGCATGATGGCCTGAGCACCGTCGATAAGGGTGTAGGCGCCGACCGCTCTTGCCGCCTTTATTATTTCTTTTACCGGGTTGATATTGCCCAGAGCGTTTGATGCATGGGTAAGCGCAAGAATCTTAGGTTTTAAGGAACGAACCGCAGAAATTGCATCCTCTTTATTCACTATCCCGTCAGCAGAGAGTGGCAATGCTTCTATGCGCGCACCGGTACGTTGTGCCAGCTGTTGCCAGGGAACGAGGTTGGCATGATGCTCGAGCGGGCTCACCAATATGATGTCACCGGGCTCGACAAAGCCGGTTAAGCCAAAAGCCACGAGGTTGACCGCTTCCGTGGCCCCTTTGGTCCAGACCAGCTGGCGCCTGTCGACGCCGAAAAAGTCGGCGGCCTTGCTTCGGGCTGCTTCATAGCGCTCGGTTGCTTCCTGACTTAAGGTATGAACACCACGATGCACGTTGGCATTTTGCTCGCGATAAAATCGCTCAACGGTATCGATAACCACATAGGGTTTTTGTGACGTTGCTCCGGAGTCGAGATACACCAGCGGATGGTCGTTTACCTCAAGGGAGAGAAGCGGAAAATCGGCACGGATAGCGTCAATATCAAACATGAATCTGTGGGTGTCCTGAATTTTATGGGCATTGTAAGAATTCATCGCCAATAAGCAACCGAATTATTGGCATAAGGCGGTAAAACCGGCGCCGTGTTTTTCTGACAATAGAAAAATTATATGCACCGAAAAGCAGAAGTCTGCATTTTGGAAGAATAAAAAAGGCCGCTATCGCGGCCTTTTTT
>JBNKEN010000271.1:0-4844 GCA_050288805.1 Pseudoalteromonas sp. | reverse complement strand
CGATCAGTTCGGTTTTGCCGGAAAACTTACGCTGTGCCGGGCTCGGCTTTTCAAACAGGCCTGCGCGGATCTTGACCCGCAAAATTCGGCGCACGGCGTCGTCGATACGACGAAGCGGGATCTCGCCGGCCTTTACGTGAGCGACGGTGTTTTCAAACAGCGGCTTCCAGGCCTGGGTCGGCACCATGAAGATATCCAGGCCCGCATTGGCCGCCTGGGGGCAGTCTTCATTGCTGCAGCCGGGGATCTGTCCGTGTCCGTTCCAGTCGCCGACCACGAATCCGTCAAAGCCCATGCGTTCTTTCAGAACGTCGGTGAGCAGGTATTTATTGCCGTGGATCTTATCGCCGTGCCAGCTGTTGAACGAGGCCATAACGGATTGGGCGCCTGCGCTCAGCCCGCCGACATAGCCCTGGGCATGGATTTCAAACAGGTCGCGTTCGCTCGCCGTATTGTTGCCCTGATCATCGCCCCCTTCGGTGCCGCCGTCGCCGAGGAAATGTTTGACCGTGCTGATCACCCGGTTGTCGCCGAGAAAATCCTGATCCGCGGCCCCTTGCAGTCCTTCGACGATGGCCGCGGCGTAGCTGCGGACAATCTCGGGGTCTTCGGAATAGCCTTCGTAGGTGCGTCCCCAACGGTCGTCCCGCACGGTCGCAACGGTCGGCGCAAAGACCCAGTCGATGCCGGTTACCATGACCTCGGTGGCGGTAATGTTGGCGATCTTTTTGATCAGTTCGGGATTGTGTGTCGCTCCAAGACCTATGTTGTGGGGAAACAGGGTCGCACCGATGACATTGTTGTGTCCGTGCACCGCGTCCGTGCCCCACATGGTGGGAATGCTTGAGCCGTCCAGCGAATCGTCGACGGATGCCAGGTACATGGCTTCGGCGAGTTTGATCCAATCCTTCGGCGTGGCGTGTTTATTGTTGTCGGGGAAGGCGCCGCCGCCATTTAGGTAAGAGCCGAAGCCGTATTTGCGCATATCCTCGACCGTGATGTCCCGGATCTCCGGCTGGATCATCTGGGCGACCTTCTGCTCCAGCGTCATGTTTGCCATCAAGGCGTCTATTTTGGCCTCTACATCGGCGCTGGGTTTTACCGCGATATCGAGCTGGGGCCAGATGTCGGCGGTATTTTTTTGCGCGGGTTTTACCTGTGTGGTGTCGTTGCAGCCCGAGAGGGTTGCAACTATCAGCGAGGTGGTAAGCAGCTTGGTTTGGTATTTCATCAAAAACTCCTGTTATGCCGCGCAACCGACCGGTTTGTGACCCGACAAACCATAGTAGGCGATATAGAGATAACAAAGGATGGGTAACATAAAGGCCGGTTGAATGCCGATGGTATCCGCCAGGATCCCCTGTAGCAGGGGCAGAACCGCGCCGCCGACGATGGCCAGACAAAGGATGCCCGAGCCCTGGCTGGTGTGCCTGCCGAGACCGGATACGGCGAGGCTGAAAATGGTCGGAAACATGATGGAATTACACAGGCCTACCAGCAAAATGGCCCACATAGCGACGGAACCCGTGCTCAGTATGGTGATCGTCAGCAGAACAACCGCACAGGCCGCGTTAAATGCGAGGGCTTTACCCGCGGCGATTCGTTGCATCACGGCCGCGCCGATAAAGCGTCCTACCATGGCGCCGCCCCAGTAGTAGGTCAGGTATTTGGCCGCGTCGGCCTCGGCCAGTCCGGCTATACCGGCCTCGCCCAGGAAGTTGACAAGGAAACTGCCTATCGACACCTCTGCGCCGACATACACAAAAATGCCCACGGCGCCCAATACCAGATGGCGATGCCCCCAGGCTGACCCCTGTTGCGGCTCATTGTCACCTGTTTCCGAAGCGGCGATGTGCGGAAGCTTCAGGGCGGCGAACACGGCTGCCAGGGTTAACAGCATGGCGGTCAACAACAGATAAGGTGCTTGCACCGAGGCTGCGCTTTCTTGCGCCGCCAACTCGGTTGCGCCGCCTAAAATCAGCATCGCGCCGAAATAGGGTGCGACCGTGGTGCCGAGAGAATTGAATGCCTGGGTCATGGTCAGGCGTGAAGAGGCGGTTTGCTGCGCCCCCAGCAGGGTGACGTAGGGGTTGGCTGAGACCTGCAGCAGGGTGATGCCGCTGGCCAGCACAAACAGGGCGGTTAAAAACAGCGGGTAACTGTGGCTTGCTGCGGCCGGGTAGAACATCAAACACCCCAAGGCGGCGGTCGTCAATCCGATGACGATCCCTTTCTGATAACCCCAGGTTTTTACCACTTTTCCTGCCGGTAACGACACCAGAAAGTAGGCGCCGAAAAAGCAAAACTGGATCAACATCGACTGGGTGTAATTGAGTTCAAACACCGCTTTGAGATGAGGAATGAGAATATCATTCAGGCAGGTTATGAAGCCCCACATGAAAAAAAGTGAGGTTAACGCCGTGAGCGCAAACTTGTAATTATCGCCTGCACCGGTGGAAGGTGCGTTAAATTGCTCTGAACGCGTGAATATAGCCACAACTTCAGCTCCTGTTGCTCATTATTAGTTTGGGTGTTATTGCGCACCGAATCGAAGATTGGCTCTCAATATTGACCTTCTGTGAGAAAAGGCATACATTAAATGTAAGCGCTTTCATTTTTCATTATTATACGTTGATTGCACAATTTCAATGAAAAATGTTAGCGCTTTCATAAAGTGTGTTTGCTCAGCCTAAACCGGGGCAAGCCGCCAACAAGGGATTAAAAAGAAAGCAGCGATATGCATAAGATTACTCTGCCAGACGCTTCCAAGATGCGCGCAAAGACCTTTATTTACGGTGTGGCGACCTCTTCTTTTCAAATTGAAGGGGCCGCAGACAGACGCTTGCCCTGCATCTGGGACCGGTTTTGCGACACCCCGAATAAAATTAAGGACGCGTCGAACGGCTTGGTGGCGTGCGAGCATATCGACCGCTGGCTCGAAGACGTCGAGCTGATTGCGTCGCTTGGCGTCGATGCCTACCGTTTTTCTATCTCCTGGCCCCGCGTAATGAATCGGGACGGCAGCCTCAACGAACAGGGACTTGCCTTTTACAAGCGCCTTATCGACGAGTTGAATGCCAGGAATATCAAGTCATTTGTGACCTTTTATCATTGGGATTTACCGCAGCATCTGGAAGACAAGGGCGGCTGGTTGTCTCGCGACACCGCGTTTTTGTTCAGGGATTATGTCTCGCTTGTCTCAAGCGAGCTGGGGGAGAGCGTGTATGCCTATGCGACCCTGAACGAACCCTTTTGCTCCGCGTATCTGGGATATGAAACCGGCCTTCATGCCCCCGGAATCACCGGGCGGGCGAACGGCAGAAAGGCCGCTCATCATTTGTTGTTGGCACACGGTCTGGCGATGCGGGGGCGGCGCAAAAACGCACCCGCCAGCCTGAGCGGGATCGTGCTCAATTTTTCTCCCTGCTACCCGGCAAGCGACAGCAAACAGGACAAGCAGGCGGCCGATACGGCCGAGCAGTACATGAACGCCTGGTACCTTGAGCCGGTATTGGAAGGACGTTATCCCGACGTTATCGAGCAGCTTACGCCCGATGAGCGCCCCGATATTCAGCCCGGCGACATGGCCACCATAGCGCAGCCGCTGGATTACCTGGGGATCAATTTCTATACCCGAGCGGTCATCAAGGCGACGCAAGACGGCTGGTTCGAGGAATCTGTGCCCGACAACGTCGCGGTTACCGACATGGGGTGGGAAATATATCCGCAGTCTTTGACCGAGTTGCTGACGTCGTATCATGCTCAATATAGTTTGCCGCCCCTCTATATCACGGAAAACGGTGCGGCGATGGCGGACAGCATGGAAAACGGGGAAGTGAAGGATTCAGGGCGTATCGACTATTTTCAGCAGCATCTCAGTGCGGTGCATGATGCCATCGCGCAGGGGGTAGACGTCAGAGGCTATTTTGCCTGGAGCCTGATGGATAACTTCGAATGGGCCGAGGGCTATCTAAAACGTTTCGGCATCGTGTATGTGGACTACGCCACTCAGAAGCGAACCCTGAAAAACAGTGCGAAAGCATACCGAGACTTAGTCCGAAGTAGGGTATAAACTACCCTGAAAATCGGTAAAAAAGAAAACCTTATGGCGACCATCTACGAAGTTTCAAAAGTCGCGGGCGTATCGCTTGCAACCGTTTCAAGGGTGATGAACGGCAATGCCAATGTCAGCGATAAAACCCGCAAAAAGGTCTTGGAGGCGATGGCCAGTCTCGGCTATCAGCCCAATGCCGTGGCGCAATCGTTGGCCTCTAAATGCTCCAACAGCATCGGACTGCTGGTTTCCGAGCTGCACGGTTCTTTCTTCGGCAATATGATGAGCGCGGTGGAGCAGGAATTAAGAGACGTCGGAAAACATGTCATCATTACCGCCGGTCACTGCGACGAGGAAAAAGAACAGCAAGCCATCGACTTTTTGATCAACAGAAGCTGTGATGCGCTGATACTCCATGCCGAAGCGGTCTCCGACGATTACCTTATCGCGTTGCAAGCGCGCAACGTGCCGTTTGTCATTATCAACCACAAGGTCGATGCGTTAGCCGACCGTTGTTTCTATCTCGACAACGAACAGGCCGGTTATGATGCGACCAGGGCGGCGATAGACTTCGGTCACAGCGAAATCGCCTACATCAGCGGCCCCGCCTATAAAGAGGATGCCTGTTTGCGTCTGGCCGGGCATAAGCGCGCATTGGCCGAGGCGGGCATCGCATGCGACGACGACCTGGTGGTCGAAGGAAACTATTGGGAATCGGGAGGCAGCGAAGGGCTTAAGGCGCTGCAGGCGACCGGCAAACCCTTTACGGCGCTCATCTGCGCTAACGATG
>JBNKEN010000270.1:0-6292 GCA_050288805.1 Pseudoalteromonas sp. | reverse complement strand
GTGGTTTCCGGAAACCACCCGTTCCCTGGTTTCTCTCGGTGCCGAGGTGATCCTGCATCCCACGCTGACCAACACCAACGACAGAGAGCTGGAACTGGTGATGGCGCGGGCCAATGCGATCATGAACCAGTGCTATTTCATCGATATCAATCTCGCGCCGCCGCTCGGCAACGGCCAGTCGATCATTTGCGATCACCATGGACAGATCATTCATCTGGCGCAGTGTCAGGAAGAGGTCATGGTATTCGAAGTCGATCTGGCGGCGCTCAGGCGCAGCCGCGAGCGAGGGATCAACGGCCTGGGCCAACCGCTTAAGAGTTTTCGCGACAACGACGTGATTTTTCCTGCCTACGGCGGCGGGCGCGCGCAAAGTTCTGCGCTGAGCGAGCTGGGGCCGCTGGTCGTGCCTATGGCAGCGAAGGAAGGCGACTGAATTTGGATCCAACTGAAGTATTTAACTGGTACTAACGGTGGGATGAAATTTCACCTAGCTTAGAAAAGCATCAACAAAAACAACCATCGGGTGATTGTATGTTACTGAAAAATTTTAATAAAAATAAGATAGCTATCGCGCTGGGGGCGGTTGCCAGCATGAGTGCCGGATTCGCACAGGGGGCTGAAAACGGCACTGAAGAAAAGGGGCTGGAACGCATCGTGGTCACCGCGACCCAGCGGGAAATGATGCAGGAAGAGCTGCCTTTTAATATTTCCGCCGTGCAGGGCACCGAACTGGAAGCGCAAAACATCGTTGATTCGACCGAACTGGTGCGCACAGTCGCCGGGATCTCGCTGATCGACCGCGGCCACCGTAACTCGGGTACCGCCAACAGCATGGTGATCCGCGGCGTCAATGTCGAGGGCAGCATTTCCGGCGCCGATGTCGGCCAGTCCACGGTGCCTACGGTTTCTACCTATGTTGACAACACCCCGATTTACGCCAACTTCCTGTTGAAGGATGTTGAGCGGGTTGAAGTGTTGCGGGGCCCGCAGGGCACTTTATATGGTTCGGGGGCGCTTGGCGGCACCGTGCGCTACATCATGCGTAAACCCGACACCACGATGCGTGAGGGAAGTCTGTCTGTCGACTGGAGCACAACGGACGGTTCCGACGGCAGCAACCTGTCTTTCGATGCGGTGTACAACCAGCCTCTCAGCGATAATCTGGCGGTGCGCGTTTCGCTCGGACGCATGGACAACGACGGCGTCATCGATCAGGTCAATCTTTACCGCGTCGATGGTCAGGGCATCCCTCTTGTCGAGGCGAACGACGGCAGCTGCCGTTCTGTTTCCGACAGCGGCCTGAGTGCCGACGAAGTGGCCTTTAACGGGGCCTGCTACGAAAGCAAAAAAGACATAGATACCGTTGAAATATCCTATATCCGTGCCGGACTGGCATGGCATATCAACGACGACGTGCATGTATACCTGACCCACAACTATCAGGAAGACGAGGTCGGCGGGCGCCGGGCCGTTACCGTGGGGGCCGATTATAACGGCAATACCTACGGCGAATACGAAAACGGTTCCACCTTGCGTGAGCCCTCCGAGCGAGACGTATCGCTCACCAGTTTGGAGGTCTCGGCCAACCTGGGTTTTGCAACCCTGACTTCAAGCACTTCATCCTACAACCACGAGGGGGCGGGTTGGCGTGACAATACCAGTCTGTGGGTCACCGACCGCAGTAACGGCGTCGGTTTTACCAACTGGTTCGATATTCTCTACACCGGTAACCCGCGTCCGGCGGCCCATGTTGAATCGGGCTTTGAAGACAAGGCCTTTATTCAGGAGTTCCGTCTGGTTTCCAACACCGATGACAACAGCAGCATCGACTGGGTTCTCGGCGCCTATTACATGGATCAGGACCGCAAGACCACCAATTTCAGCCACCTGCTGGGCCTTGAAGAATACGGTTTTGCCTGTGTCGAAATCGGCGACGCCTGTGCTTCTAACGGTTCCTGGTGGGCCGGGGTCGATGCGCGAAACGACATGGACTTCAGCTACATTCGTAAGGAATCCTTCACCGACAAGGCGCTGTATGGTGAGCTGACCTATCATCTCAGCGACGATTTCCGCGTGACCGCGGGCGCACGTTGGTTCGATAACAGCCTGGAAAATGAAACCTCGACCTTCTTCGCCTTCCTGCAACCGGCGGACATTCCGTTTGTTAAATATCCGTCGCAGGACGAAGACGACGTGCAGATGAAGCTTAACCTGTCGTACGACCTTAACGACGGCACCATGATGTATGCCACCTATTCGGAGGGCTTCCGTCGCGGCGGTTCAAACGCCATACCGACCAGCGGCCCGTTTACCGAACTGAATCCCGAAAGCGCCACGCTATATGGAAAGGATACGGTGAAAAACTATGAACTGGGTATCAAGGGTTATTCCCGTTACATCAGTTATTCGGCGGATATTTATAAGGTCGAGTGGGACGATCCGCAGTTGAATACCGCAACCGCCTGGTGGGGGTTCTTTATGGCGCAAAACGGCTCCAAGGCAGAAACCCAGGGGATAGAGCTGGAAGCGAGCGTTGCGCTGAGTCAAAACCTGAATATGCGGGTCGGCTATTCCTACACCGACGCCGAATTGAGCGAAGATTTGATCCAACCGCAGACCGGCGGGGTTAGCGCCAAAGCGGGAATGCGTTTGCCCGGCGTTTCTGAGCATGTGGCATCGATCAATTTCGCCTACACCCGGTCGGTGACCAACGAAATCGATATGGTGGCGCGCCTGAGCGGCTATTACCAGTCCGATTCCACCAATACGGTGCTGGCCGACAGCCCTGCCCAGGATCACTTCTCCGGTTTCTCACTCTGGAATGCCTCGGTGCAGTTCCTCAAAGGAGACTGGTCGGCGACGCTTTATGCTAAGAACCTGAGCAACGAGGAAGGCGTCACCGGCAGTTATCCTGCAACCTACTGGGGGACGGATACCGGGGTGTTTGAGAATTATTACGGAAACAACCAGAAAAACTACATAACCCGACCACGTACCCTGGGCCTGAACCTGAATTACAGGTTCTAACGTAACGGCGGCAAGCGAGTCTTGCCGCCAATCCCATCGTTGTAAATTAAAGTGGTACGGTAAGTAATGAAAGATAAAACGGGACAGGCCGACAAAATCACCCAAGCTATCGCGCAAGGGCGTATGGTTGAAGCGAAAACCCTCTGCCGGATTTGGTTAACGGAGCAGCCCGATAATGCAGAGGCATGGTTCTGGCATAACCGGGTTGCATTGCAAACCGGCGACGGAAAAGCCGCCTGGCAGGCGATAGCGAAGGCGCGGGAATTAACACCGGATGAGCCGCGCTATCATCTGCAGGCGTTGAAAACCCTGCTGGCGACCCATCAATTGACGCGAGCAACCGCCGAGGCGATTAAACTTTCGGGAAACCTGGCTGAAGAGGCACATCTACACAGTGAGCTGGGACTCATTTTCAATCAGCTTAAGCATTACCCGCAGGCCCGTTTTCATTTCGAACAGGCGGTCAGGCTGGCGCCGGGTAACGGCGATCATCTCTATAACCTTGCGACCGTACTGCGCTTCTTAGGCGATATTGACGGGGCCGAGCTGAGGCTGGAACAAGCGCTGGAGCAAAATGCAGACGATCACCAGGCCTGGTCGCTGTTGTCACAATTGAAATCCTGGAGCCTGGCGAACAATCATATTCCCGCCTTGAGGAAGGCGCTGGGCAAAACCAGTAACCCGGCCGCGGCGGTCGCGCTGCATTATGCCTTGGCCAAGGAGTTGGAGGATATAGCCGATCACGAAGCCGCCTTCGAGGCCCTTTGTGAAGGGGCTGAGTTGCGCCGCCGCCATATGCAGTACCGGGTTGAGGACGACCTGGCTATTCTGAATGCGCTCAAGAATCACTATCACGCCGAGCGAATGGCAGTGCAAGACAAGGGTCATCCGGACGCGGATCCCATCTTTATCGTCGGTATGCCGAGAACCGGATCAACCTTAGTTGAACGCATTCTGGCAAACCACTGCCAGGTGCATTCCTGCGGCGAGGTTAACGAATTTGCACTGCGCCTGATGAATCAGATGAACAGTCAGGGGCTTGTTGCAGAGACGCCTCTTGAGCTTGTAGCGCAATCCACCCGGGTTGATTTTGCCGCACTCGGCAAGGCCTATCTGGCGGCTCTTAAGCCCCTGCGAGGCACCGAACCCAGAGTGATCGACAAATTACCGTTCAACTACCTGTACCTCGGGTTGATAGCCAAGGCATTGCCCAACGCCAAGATCATTCATGTTCGGCGTAATCCCATGGACACCTGCTTTGCGGTGTATAAGCAGCTGTTTCAGAACGCATATCCGTTTTCCTATGACAGGGATGAGCTGGCGCGTTACTACGTCGGTTATCACCAGTTGATGGCACATTGGTATCGAGTGATGCCGGGTCGCATTCATACCGTGGATTATGAAAACCTGGTGACCAATACCGAATCCGAGGTGCGCAGCATGCTGGCCTATTGCGAGCTGGACTGGCAACCGGAATGCCTGGAATTTCACCTTAACCGCAGCGCGTCGACAACCGCCAGCGCCACCCAGGTCAGACAACCGGTTTACACCAGTTCCGTCGGTAAATGGCACCCTCACAGGCGTCATTTGCAGAGTTGGATTGAGCGCTTCAATCAAGCCGGCATCATGCCCGCTGAACTATAAGGATAACACCATGATAAGCACCTATCTTCGTTCCGGTATGTCGCTCCGGGTGGGTGAAAACACCGAAACTGCGCGAGTTTTTCTGGCCTTTCTGGCCACCGCCGGGCTGTTTTACATCAATATTATGCCGGCACTGGTCGACGGCCTGATCCAAGGGTTGGGGTTCAGCAACAAAGAGGCCGGGTTGGTCAATTCGGCCAACGTGTACGGCGCCGCATTAGGGGCTTTTGGGGTGGTGTTGCTGATCAAGAAACTGGCATGGCGAGCCACCTCGTATACGCTGTTGTTGGGCTTGATTGCGCTGGATATTGTCAGCATCTACCTGACCACACCCTCATCCCTGATGCTGGTGCGGTTTTTCCATGGGCTATTGGGCGGCGCCCTGGTCGGTATCGGCTTTGCCGTGATGGCACGAACCGAACAGCCGGATCGGGCATTCGGCTATTTGCTGCTGGTGCAATTCGGTCTCGGCGGATTCGGGGTGATGTACCTTCCGGGGTTGGTGCCCCAATACGGGATCGCAGCCCTTTACCTGTCGCTGGTGGCGTTCAGTGTGGTGACGCTGGCCATGCTGCCCTTCCTTGCCGACTACGCACTGGAAAAGGCCGCACCGGACGCAGCGTGTAAACGCATCAACTGGCGTATGTTAGGGCTGGCCCTGTTGGCGACCTTCTTTTTCCAGGCCGCTAACATGGGGTTGTATGCCTACATTATCGGTCTGGCAAAAAACGCCGGTTTGGAGATGGCGTTTATCAGCCCGGTGCTCGGGATGGCGGCCTGGATCGGCATACTGGGCTCGATCGGCGTTATTTTACTGTCTACCCGCTTCGGACGCCTTAAGCCGCTCACCTTGTCGACCCTGCTGACCGCGGTGATGACCTTTATTCTGCATTTCTCCCAAAGCCCCTGGATATTTGCCCTGGCCAACTGCGTGATCGGGGCAACCTGGGCATTTTCCATTTCCTATCTGCTCGGGTTGAATGCGTCGTTTGATAAAACCGGGCAGACCGCGGCCCTCGGCGGGTTTGCATCAAAGATGGGGTTGGCGTCGGGCCCGGCGCTGGCGGCCATGGTGATCGAAAGCGATAACTACGGCCTGCTGGTGAATCTGGCGACCCTCGGACTGGTATTAAGTGCGCTGGTGGCGCTGATCCCGACCGCCCGTATTGACCGTGCGTCCTGAAAATCACCCAAGCGATAACACAGCATAAGCATTAACTACAGGAGACAAAGAATGGAAGGTTTTGACGGGTTGCTCAAATACGGCTCTTACATTGACGGCCGATGGTGTGACAGCGCAACGCGTTTTGCGGTAACCGATAAGGCCAACGATGAGGTGATCGCCGAGGTGTTTGACGCCACTAAGACGGATGCAGAGCGGGCGATCGACGCAGCCCATCGGGCACTCGATGCATGGCGTAATCTTCCCGCGGCGGCCCGCGGCGATATGCTGCAGCGCTGGTTTGTACTGATGCAGCAGCACAAGGAGGCCTTGGCCTGCCTGTTAACCATGGAGCAAGGCAAGCCGATTGCCGAAGCTAAAGGTGAAATCGATTACGGTGCCGGTTATGTCCAATGGTTTGCCGAGGAGGCCAAACGGGTTTACGGCGATATTATTCCT
>JBNKEN010000269.1:0-3757 GCA_050288805.1 Pseudoalteromonas sp. | reverse complement strand
GTTGCGCTATGAAATTAAGGACATAGTGCCACCAGCCTCGGTGATGGAGGCGATGGAAGCACAGATGAAGGCGGAGCGGGTAAAACGCGCACAAATCCTCGAATCCGAGGGTGACCGCCAGTCCGCCATCAACGTGGCGGAAGGTAAAAAACAAGCCCAGGTACTGGCGGCCGAAGCCGATAAAGCCGAACAGATACTGCGGGCCGAGGGTGAGGCAAAAGCGATCATCGCGGTCGCCGATGCCCAGGCCGAAGCACTGCGTAAGGTAGGTGAAGCGGCCAACACGGAAGAAGGCCAAAAGGCGATCCAGCTGGATCTCGCCACCAAGGCTATCAGCGCAAAAGAAGCCATCGCCCGCGAATCCTCCGTGGTGTTGCTGCCGGACAACGCAACCGACACCAGTTCCCTGGTCGCCCAGGGCATATCTATTATCAATATGCTGAATAAAAAGCAGCAGGGCTGACCATGGACTGGCTTACTCAAAACCTGCCGGAAGCCCTGATGATAACGGGCGTGTTGCTGCTCATCATCGAGGTCGCCGTGCTCGGGTTTGCCACCTTTATCCTGTTGTTTCTCGGTTTGTCGCTGCTCACCATAGGGCTGTTGATGAACCTCCACTGGTTCGAGGCCACCCTGACAAATGCCTTGTGGGGCAACGTTGTTCTGACCGCCGTTTTGGCACTTCTGATGTGGCGGCCGTTGAAGCGTATGCAGGGGAAGGTCGACAAGCGGGAAATCAATAGCGACTTCGCCGATATCTGCTTTACCCTCGAAGCCGACATCGACGATAACGGACTCGTCGAATATGCCTACTCGGGGATCAAATGGCGGCTGAAAAGCACGCTGCCGCTCGCCAAGGGCACCCGGGTAAAAATCGTGAAAAAAGAAGTGGGTGTACTCTGGGTCGAAGCATTAACCGAGCAAACAACCGACGGAGCATGAGCATCCGCCCTCTGACGACATTGACCCGACATAATGACGAAACACCGGTCCGCTCGTGACCGGTTTCATTTTTTCGAATCTCCCATTATTCTTATGGTGATGCTGGCAGCAAATCGGTGCAACACAAAAGCGTGAGCGAACGGCGACAGATCCTATGAAGCGTATCCTTATTATATTTTTTCTAATGATATACAGCCTGGCGGCGTTGCCTGCGGAGGAGACCCTGATCCTGCCCACCTCGCCGGACCGCAGCTCGCCCGTAAATGCTTACCTGGCAGAACTACTGGTACAAAGCCTGGCTAAAACCGGCCTCTCGGTCGATATCGCATACCATCCCCAGCCGATGAACAGCAAACGCCTTATCGCCTCACTTGCTGACAATAAAGACATCACTCTGATTTGGCAACCGGAGACGCTTTCTCACCCAAACCTGGTAGCCGTTCCTTTTCCTCTTTACAAGGGATTGCACGGCAAGCGCCTGCTGTTGATCCATAAAGATAATCTGGCGCGTTTTGCCGACATTAACACGTTAGCACAGTTGCAGCAGTTGACGGCGGCGCAAAACCAAAGCTGGTCAGATTACGACATTCTTCGCTTCAACGGCCTTAAGGTTGACGGCACCTTGGCCTATCAGGGAATGTATAAGGCGCTGGAGGAGAAACTGATAGATTATTTTCCCCGTTCAGCCCGCACCATACAGGCCGAACTGGCAAAACAAAACAACCCGAATCTGGTGATCGAACCCCATCTGATGCTGAGCTATCCCAATACCTATGTGTTTTTCCTCAATAAAAAAAATGCAGCGCTCGCCGAGCGCCTGAAAAAAGGATTGGCAGCGCTGAAGAAAAGCGGCGAATTTGACGCCCTATACGCTCGCTTTATGAGCGCCCACCTGAAAGACCTCGCTTTGGAAGGGCGCATCGAAATCATGCTGGCATTGCCAGAAGCGACTAAACGCTGAACTGGGATACCTGATTTTGCAGTTTCACAGCCAGTTGCGACAGCTCGCGACTGGCGTCGGCATTCTGCTGTGAGCTTTGTGAGATCATCGCAATACTCGACGAAAACTCGTTGATGTTGTGACTGATCTCGCTGGCCACCGTGGTTTGCTCTTCCGTGGCGGTGGAAACCTGGATATTCATATCGGAAATTTCGGTGATCGCCGCATTGACTTCATTGATCCTGTCCGACGAATCGCTGGCATGGGCGACGCTTTGTTCGGCACTGTGTTCGGCCATTTCCATCGAACTCACCGCCTGCTGCGCCATCGCCTGCAGCTTAGTGATCATTTCATTGATGGTTTCAGTGGCCTTTTGCGTATTATGGGCCAATTGCCTCACCTCATCGGCCACCACCGCAAAACCACGTCCGGAATCCCCGGCTCGGGCGGCCTCGATGGCGGCGTTGAGCGCCAGTAAATTGGTTTGTTCGGCGACTCCCTGGATCATCAACACCACCTGGTTGATGTCGTTGGACTGCACATTAAGCTGGTGAATGATTTCGGCATTGTCTTTGACGATGCGGGACAAATTTTCAATCGAATCGATGTTTTTACCGACGGCGGCATGCCCTTGTTTGGCAATCTGATCCGCCTCTTCCGCTTTTTGTGATGTCGTCAGCGCATGGCTCGCCACTTCCTGAATTGCCGCACTCATCTCGGTCACGGCGGTTGCTATCATGGCAGTTTGCTGTTCCTGTTGGGTTGCGGTACTGGCAACCTGTTCGCTGATGGCGCTCATTTCTTCTGAGGCCGACGACAAGGTTAAGGTGGCGCCGGAAACGTCTTTAACCAGAACATGAATACGTTCCATCATTCGGTTAAAACCGTTTGCGGTTTCGGCTATCTCATCGTCGCCGGTAACACAGGCACGAAGCCGAAGATCGGCATTTTCGGCTATGTCATTGATGATATTGCGCAGCGCCAACAGAGGGGTTTGCACCGAGCGATAGATGACATAGGCCACACCCGTCATCAGCAGCACCAGGGCAATGATAATGGCCCACATTACCGTAGTGATACGCTCGGCATTCGCGTCCGCCTGTTGTTTGAACTTATTGGCCTCGTCGAGCTGTAAATCAATAAGATCGGCGTAGCTGGCACTCAAAGGGTCAAAGTGAGCGTACAGGTCGCCGACAAACTTATTCGCATCCATTTTCTTAAGCTCACCGTTTCTGATCAGCTGAACATACTCGGCGATTTTCGCCTTTACCGGCTTAAGCACAGCTTCGGTGCGTGTTACCAGCTCGGCCTCCCGTTCGGTCAGTTTGGTCGCAAGATAGGCCTGCCATTCCCTGTCGGCCAGTTCAGAGGCCTTGCCCAGCTCGCTCAACACCTGCTCGGAACTGATGGTCCCCGCCCGGTATTTATGCAACAGATCCACCGTATTCACGGCATAATTATCCGACACAATTTTAATCTGCTTAAGCGGCACCACTCTGTCGTTGTAGAGGCTGTCTATCCCTTGCGTCAGTTCACGCATGATTGACAGGGAAAACAGGGCGACCAGCAGAAAGATGACAACGGGCAGAATTGCCATCACGCCCAGGCGGGATTTAACCGAGAACGAATTTAACATAAAAGGGCCTCACAGAATTGAACAAGATTGGAATTCCCTCTCCCATGAAAGCATGACCAAGCATCTGATGATTATCAAGTTATCAGCAATAATATTTATTCTAAAGGGCGCCGAAGCAAAAAAAAGCCCCCATACGGGGGCGTCGGATGGCCGATTTGGCCTCCTTGGGTGTTGCGTTGAAGACGATATCAGGCCGCCGAGCTGGTGCTCGAGTCCTGATGCCTGATCATATAATCGAA
>JBNKEN010000268.1:0-15526 GCA_050288805.1 Pseudoalteromonas sp. | reverse complement strand
GCTGGGCGGCAATCTCAATACCCAGGTTGCTCAATTTTTCAGCCACTTTCTGGTGGGCCAGAGCGGCAACCGCTGAAGTGCTTGCGCTTTGCTTGTACTTGATGATGTAGCGTTTAGGCAGAGGCGATTGACTCTGAGCCTGAACAACCTGATCGGCCAAAACCAGCTCATTGGCTTGTTTTGCCTGCAGTGCACCCGATACGGCCATGGACAGCAAACTGATGCCGGCCACGATGCCTGAACTTGTTGTAAATGATTTCTTAGTCATTTTGATTATCCCGTTGTGTTGTACCAAAGAGGGAGTCAAAACTTACATTTTTAAAACAATGTTAACAATTGGTTTTTGTCTGGCTTTGTAAATGATTGTGAATGTTGGCGGACAAATGTCCTTATTTTTCTGTGGTTTTTGACGAAATTACCGTATTGGGTACGGTGTGTTGGTTAACGTATAGTTATAAATATGACAACAATGGTTCAGGGTCTGGAAGGCATGTGAGACGGGTCTTTTCGCTCGGCATTTTCGTTTGCTTGCGGGTTATCGGCAGGCGGCGTCAAGTGCCAGAAATGCAGGCTTTCGAGATAGCGAGGCGATTGCAATACCTTTTCTTGCAGGGCCTTGTTGATGGCACTCAGGGCTTGTCGTGCAAAGTCGTTCGGGGCCGATGTCGCACAACCTACGGCGCCAAAGACGGGCAGCTGTTTCGCGGAGGTAAAGGGGATGACTTCCAGCCGGGTGCTGAGTTCCCGATTGAAGTAGGTCGCCACAAACGGATAATCGAGGGTGTAGTCGATATAGCCGTGTTCCAGCATATCGATGATCGACTGGGTTTCATTTTCTGCGCGGTAGTTTTTTGCCAGGCTGCGCGTGGCCGAAGGCGAAGAGGCGAGATGCTGCAGTTCAGGGGGAAGCTTGCGGGCGCCGTGTTGTCCGCGAATAAGGCCCGAGTCAGCCAGCAATCGACTCAGTTCTACGGGAGAACCATAGCGCTCGCGGATAACGCGAGCCTTGGCCGGTGTGGCGATCACCACAAAGGGCGGGTATCTGACGGTCGGGATGGAATAGTTGGCGCGGGTGGTATTTTTTACCCTGTGTATCATGCACGGAAAACAGGCCGTGTGCCCTTCGTCGAGGGCTTTACTTATACGGGCTTGCGGTATCACGGTGCGAATATGGTTGATTTGGGGCGTTACCCGAATGATTTCCTCCACCAGGGTGTCGCACAGTCCGCCATACGGATAGGTTTCCGTTCTGGCAATAAAAAACGGTTCGGCATCGCTTTGCAGCCATTCGATGGTGAGTGTCTGAGATGTTGTTGTGTCCTGTGCCTGCAACCCGGTTACGGGCACCAGGTACAACAAGCAGCAAAGAAAAAACCTAATTTTCAAACGTGTGTATGTCCGATTTTTCTTACGGCCCCGGTAAATCTGAGTGTGGCAAACAAACGACATTTAGGCGAGCAACATGAGATAAACGGCATGGACGTTATTGTCGCTAACTTTGGTCTTTTGCGGCCGGATACCCGTTTTTTTGCGATGATCTTGATGAAAAATGCGTTTTTATAAAAATGCGCTTGTTGTCCATAGGTATAAGTTACGCCCTTGCGCTACTATTACCCTAGGTTATCGTTCGGTTGAGATGATAATCGCCAACCGCCATAAAAACCGGCCATGCAAATAAGGCAGCCGATAACTCACTGTAAAACAAAGGTAAAGCGAAAAATACAGCATGGATACGACACAGTTATTTGGTAAAAAGGCCATGCTAGCCTTTCTAATCTCCCTGACATTGATTTTTGTCGGTTTTGCCGCCTATCTCAATCATGTTCTGGTTCAGGAAGAAAGCGTGCAACGGGTTAAAACGATGAACAATCTGTTGGCTACCAAGGTCAACGAGTTGCAGCAGCGTTTGATCTCCAGTCGCGAGCGGCTTCGCTTTTTGTTTGATACGCCACCGATCCACGGGATCGTCAGGGCGCTTGAAAACGACGGTTATGACGCAGAAGACGAGACGGATTTAAAGCAGTGGCGCGAGCGCCTGACCACCATCTTTCGAGCCTTTGCCGCCCATAATCCGGATATAGATCAAATTCGTTATATTACGGCGGCCGACGGAGGAAAAGAGTTTATCAGGGTTGAGCGCCGCAGCGGCAACATCCGGGTGGTTCCCGATTTTGAATTACAGCAAAAGGGTGAGCGGGATTACTATCGGGCGACCGTCAAGCTGGGCAGGCATGAAATTTATGTGTCCGACATAAATCTCAACCAGGAGCACGGCCATATCGAATTGCCGCACAAACCGACCTACAGGGTCAGCATGCCGGTACTCAACAGGGAAGGCGAGGTGGTTGCCGTGTTGATCATCAATTTTTCCGCGCAGCTGCTGAACGCCGATTTGGCGCGTAATTTGCCCGAAAACATGGCGGTATTCGGTATCGGGGAACAGGGTCAGTTCTTTTACCATCCCGAACCGGGCAGAACCTTCGCCAATGCGCAGCGGGGCGACTATCAACGGGCTGAAAACCAGCTCACCCTGATCGAGGAACGGTCCGCTGAATCCGGCAACAATCGCTACCTGGATACGGTGAGCAAGCGGGAAATTCAACTGGTTATGAGGGAGATCCCGATCGGATTCGACGGTGAGGTGCGCAGTTTCAAGGTCGGTGTGTTTGCCGACCCTCAGGCTTTTGCCGCAATGCTGGAGCGTAAATCCCTGTCCTGGAACGCTGTTCTGCTGCTTATTTATCTCATCATGGCAATGCTGGTTATCGTGTATTCGCGGTTCGTGCAGCGTCGCTTGCAAACGGCACAAACCCTGTCGGTTTATGAGGCCATGTTCGAATCGGCCAACATGCCGATAGTAAGCGTTAACACTCAGCTCGAGATAAGCTCCTGGAACCCGCTTGCCGAAGAGCTTTTCGGGCGTAACAAGCGCTTTGCCATCGGCAAGCGGATCGATCGTATGCTCCCTCTCGAAGATAAAGAACAGCAAAGCGCGTTTGCCAGGTTGGGCGAGGCAGCCAAAGACGGTCATTACGGAGAAATGGAACTGAAGATCAAGGGCCCGAAAGGGGAGCCCAGGGTTTTGGTTGTCAACCAGTCGCCGGTGACGTTCCGGGGGCAGTCTAGCGTGATAGGTGCGGTTCTTATTTTCAATGATGTTACCCGCGAGCGGGCCCTGACGCGTCAGGTCGAAGAGGCGAATTTGGGGCTTGAGAAGAAGGTGACGGAGCGCACCCAGGAACTTGAGGCGGCCAAGGAGGATGCCGAACAGGCGAATCGCACCAAGAGCCTGTTTATCGCCAATATCAGCCATGAATTGCGGACCCCGATGAACGGGGTGTTCGGGATGCTCAATTTAATCAAGAAGGAACCGCTCAGCGAACAGCAGCGCCATTATCTGAAACTGGCGGAAAGCAGCGCTACGACGCTGACCGAGTTGATCAACCGGGTGCTGGATATTTCTAAAATAGAGGCCAATAAGCTGGAATTGGATATCGCCCAATTTGATTTGGAATCGGTGGCCTGTGAACTGATCCAGTCGAGCGCGGCAAGGGCCGCGGAAAAAGGGGTGGAACTGTTACTCGATACCAGCGGTTTGCAACACAAAGACATCTTGGCCGATGTGACCCGCGTCAAACAGATACTGACCAACCTGGTCGGCAATGCGATCAAGTTTACCGAACAAGGGGAGGTATTGGTTACCTTGAGTTCGCATTTAAACGGTCAGCGGCTTGAAATTCGTTTCAGCGTAGCCGATTCCGGTATCGGCATCGATCCGGCAGGCATCGACAGGCTTTTCCAGCCCTTTACCCAGGCCGACAATTCCATCACCCGACGCTTCGGCGGTACGGGTCTGGGGCTGTCTATTACAAGGCAGCTGTGTCGGTTAATGGAAGGCGACGTAGCCGTGAGCAGCGAACCGGGCAAGGGCAGTTGTTTTTCAGGTTATTTTACGGTCGGGCTCGGGGCCGCATCATCGCAGCCGACAGATATGTCGGATACTTTGATGTTGACCTTGCTGACCGAGCAGGAGGGCAAGCGGGGTGAACTGATCATGCGGTTATTTAATAGTTGGCATTGTCCGGTTCGGCAGGTCGAGTTGACGCAGCTCGTCGCGACCTTGGCGTCGCTTGAAACGCACTATACCCGTTTGGTTGTGCTGGTCGATTATACCAAGTACAAGAAAGAAGCCGCGGATATACTTGCGCTGCTTGATGGCTTGCCTGAAGCATCACAAATTCGCCTGATTTTTATCTCCCGTCCGCTGCAGCGACTTGTATGTCCAGAACCGGCACATCTAGAACTGGTACACCTGCCCCAGCCGGTTACCGCCATTGCATTACGTCATGCCGTATTGGAAGAGACAGCAGAGTCGCAATCCGATGGTAATGCCGAGTTGCCGACGGCAAAGCCGGATTATGCCGAAGTCCGTAACATGAATGTACTGGTGGTTGACGATAACGCCATAAACCGGGTGGTGGTGAAGGGGGCCTTGAAAGAATTGCCGATAGCTTTGCATTTTGCTACCCAGGGTGAGGAGGCGCTTGTTATGTTGCGTAATAACCCGGATATCGATCTGGTGTTGATGGACTGTCAGATGCCGATTATGGACGGCTATGCCGCGACTCAGGCTATTCGTCGCGGAGAGGGGAGCGATACGCATACCCAGGTGCCGGTGCTTGCCATGACGGCCAGCGCCATGGCGGGGGACCGCGAGCGTTGTTTGCAGTCCGGGATGAGTGACTATATGACTAAGCCACTCGATCCCGAACTGTTGATCCAGAAGGTGCTTTACTGGCTTAAGATCCGGCGCGTCGCCAAAGATCAAAACGCCGACTCGGTACGCAGCGAATAGCGCCTAGAAAGGTGCCGGGTACAATGCCTGTACGGTGGCGATATCCTGCTCCAGTGCCGGGCAGAGAGGTAGGGCGAACGCCGCAATGTTTTCTTCCAGTTGCGCCAGACTCGTCGCGCCGATAATGGTGGAGGTCACGCCCTCAATCTTATCGCACCAGGCCAGCGCCAGTTGGCAGGGAGTCAACCCATGGGCCTCGGCGACCTCCTTGTACGCTGCCACCGCTTTTTGCGAGGCTTCGGTATCGCGGAACAGACCGTTGCGCTGTACCAGGGTCCAGCGGCTGCCTTCGGGTCGCTTTCCGCCGAGATATTTACCGCTCAGCATGCCGCCGGCCAGCGGTGACCAGGGCAGGTAGGCCACGTTTTCGTGATGACAGTTTTCAATCAGATAGGGCCAGTCTTTCGCATGCACCAGGCTGAATTCGTTCTGCATGGAGACGATGCGCGGTAAGTTATGCCGCTCGGCCAACTTCAGGTATTGATTTAGACCCCAGGGGGTTTCGTTCGACAACCCGATATGGCGGATCTTGCCTGCCTTGACGCACTTATCGAGGGCTTCCAGCACCGCCAACATTTCTTCTTCCTGCTTCGCCGGGTCAACCTCGCCGAGCGTCACTCTGCCCGGCCAGTGTTTGCCGAAATGCGGCGAGGTGCGGTTCGGCCAGTGCAGCTGGTAGAGATCGATATAATCCGTATCCAGGCGATTCAGCGAGCCGTCGACGGCCTGGAAAATGCTCTCCGGGCTGATGTCGCTGCCGTCGCGCACCCAGTGCAGTCCGTTACCGGCTATTTTCGTTGCTATTACCAGCTCGGCGCGTCTGGCCTTGTTGCGACGAAGCCAGTTGCCGATGATCGCTTCGGTTTTACCATAGGTATCGGGAGAGGGCGGCACCGCGTACATTTCGGCGGTATCGATAAAGTTCACGCCGGAACCGAGTGCGCAGGCCAGTTGTTCGTCGGCATCCCGTTGGCTGTTTTGCAGTCCCCAGGTCATGGTGCCGAGGCAAACGCGGGACACGTCCAGTTGGCTGCTGCCTAATGGTGAATAGTGCATGATACATTCCTCGGGTGTCGTTAAATGCGTTGATATTGTTTTAATTTAGTTGTGAGGGTTTCCCCTAACGGGGCCTTTTGGCCGGTTTTGAAATCGAACATCACCACCTGTGAATGACCCAGGGTGGTTACCGCTTGCTGGGCTTGACTGAACACCGTGTAATGCAGGGTAAAGCGATCGTCCAGGAGTTCGCCCACATGCACGCCCACCGTCAGGGTATCGGGGAAGGTAACCGGGCGTTTGTAGCGGGCGTTGTTGTCGCTGAGCACCGGGCCTATGGCCTGATGATTGATGTTGTCCAGCATACCGAGGCGGCTCAGGAAATCGATTCTGGCTATCTCGAAATAACGAAAATAGGCGACATTGTTGACATGTTTCAGGGCGTCCATTTCGCCCCAGGCCACGGTGATTTCGCTGTGACAGGGGAAGTCGTGTTTAAATGCGTCCATAAGTCTCGGCTCAGGAATAAAAGAATCATGCTATCAAGCCTTTGCCTGAGAGCAAAGTGCATATCTCGTTACAGTTTAAACTTTTACCGCCCGAATGTGTGCGGTTAAAGTGCAGACTAAAAAGGAGGAAAGGATGCGATTGGTTTATTTGACGTTTTTATTGCTGGCTTCGCTCGGTTGTTATCAGATCGGTGGCATAACGGGTGTGTTTGCCGTCGTGGTGCTGGGAATGGTGCTTGAAGCCCTGTTTTGGTATGGCGTGTTCAAACGGCGTAAAAAGTAGCCTCGCCAGTCTGCTGCAGCATACTGAATCTGTGACTTTTTCATAAGCGTATATACTGAATAAAAAAGTTTCTTTTAAATTCATTATGTCGCTTACACGGATTTTGCTTTTCTCATTATTAACGAACGTTCTTCCGGTCGCGGCCGATACCAAGCTGCTTATTCCAATTTGGCCTGGCGTCTCGAATGAGGACGGCAGTGGCTTTCTGACCCAGAATGCCAGATATATAGTTAAACGAGCCGGAGTGGACGTCGATTTTCAGTTGCTGACTGTGGCGCGTATTCTGCTTGAATTCAAACAGTCGAAGTCGTGTGTGATGGGAGGTAACGAACTACTTGCGTATAGGCTGGCCGGAGTCAAAGCGATTGCCAGCGCTCCTATGATGCCGATGAAGTTTCATATCTACACGATGAAAGATCGCCCTATAGTGACCTCGCTGGAACAGTTAAGAAATAAACGAATCGGGGTTATTCACGGCCTGGAAAATATGCTGCCAGGCTTAGATAAACTGGGAGAACTGGTCCCGGTGGTCTATGCCGGGCAGGTGTTCGGTATGGCGAGGCTGGGTCGTGTCGATGCGTTGATTGCAAGTGGCTTGGAAAGCCCGCAGCTGACTCGAGAAATGCATTATAATCCAGACACCTCCGTATTCAGTTATTTCCATCGTATTATCTGTTTTAATACTAAGGACAATCGGGCGTTTCTAGATGCTATCGATCCTGTTATTTGGGAAATGCACGACGAGGGAGCGTTTAAAAAAACGGTAGATGCTCACCTTAAAGTGCCTGCAAACTAAATCATTAAACTGTGTTTTTATACAGTGTTTTGTGGCATAGTTGGACCAGGTTCATAATCCAAGTTTTGCCGAATGAAAAAGTTTATCCATATCGACATGGACTGCTTTTATGCCGCCGTCGAAATGCGCGACAACCCCGCACTTGCTAAGGTGCCGCTGGCCATTGGCGGCAACAGTCGGCGCGGCGTGCTGTCGACCGCCAATTACATCGCCCGGCAATACGGCGTACGCTCGGCCATGTCGAATTACAAGGCTAAACAGTTGTGTCCGGATCTGGTGATCGTGCCCGGTCGCATGGCGCTGTATCGCGAGGTGTCGCAGCAGATCCGCGATATTTTCTACCGTTATACCGAGCTGGTGGAACCGCTTTCCCTCGACGAGGCCTATCTGGATGTGACCGACTCCACCGTCTGCCAAGGCAGCGCGACCCTGATGGCCGAGCAAATTCGCCGCGAAATCTTCGCGGCGACGGGCCTGACGGCCTCGGCGGGGGTGGCCCCCATCAAGTTTGTCGCCAAAATAGCCAGTGACGAGAACAAACCGAACGGCCAGTTTGTGGTGACGCCCGAGCAGATCCCGGCATTTCTCGCGGCGCTGCCGCTCGGCAAAATTCCCGGGGTCGGCAAGGTGACGCTGGAAAAGCTGCATGCCAAGGGGCTGTTTTGCGGCCGAGACGTGCTTGAGCGGGGGCTCAACTGGATGCAGCTTCATGTCGGTAACTTCGGCGCTGGCCTTTATCAGAAGTGCGCCGGGGAGTATATCGGGCGGGTGTCGACCGAACGGGTGCGTAAGTCGCTGAGCGTGGAACACACCTACGAGTACGACAAAGATAACCTCGAACAATGCCTGGCGGAGATCCCCGTGCTGTATGCCGAGTTGCAGGCTCGCCTTGAAAAACGGCAACTCCTCGGGCTTATCAATAAGCTGTCTGTGAAGGTCAAGTTCGCCAACTTTGTCGTCACCAGTGCCGATCAGGGCGGGCAGGCGCTGAGTGAAGAGGTGTTTACCATGTTAATGAAACGAGCCTACGAGCGGGGGCGTTGGCCGGTGCGTCTGCTTGGTCTCGGGGTGGGATTGCGCGAGGAAGAGGGCGACGGGCGCCAGCTCAGTATCCTGGGATAATGCCCGAGTGGTCCGGCTGGAAAATCAAGGGTAAATCAAAGATAATGAACACTCTATTCCACCCGTTCTAACCACAGGAATTTATTATGCCTTTAGCTCAGGCCCTGGTTGCTCAGTCCGTTGAGCAGACTCTTTCTGACAGCCGTTTTGACGCGCTGATCGTGATTGCTTCCGATTTTTTCACCATCGAACAGGCCGCCGTTAAGGCCGCCGTTGCGCCTTACATTGCGGTTGACGGTCGTATCAACAAGCAAATCAATCTTATCGTCAGTGAAGGCATGCCAGGCAAACGCCTTATCCTTGCCCCGACCGGGCCGCTGAATCGTGATTTCGACGATGTGCGTCGCTACTACGACACCGCCAAACAAGCGATTGAGCAGGCCAAGGCCTCGGGCAGCCGCTGCCCGGCGCTTTACCTTGCCGATGTGCCGAATGACGAGCGTTACGCCAACGCGTTGAGCGTGGCATACCTGGGCGCGGCCCAGGGTTTGTGGCAGCCGCTGGAAGCCCGTGAACATCATGGCGCGGCTATCGAACCCATCGAAGCCATCGGCCTGGTGGGCGCCAGCGAAGCCGAAGCCAAGGCCGCCAATGCCATTGCCGCCGGCCAGTATGCCGCCCGCGACCTGTGCGGTACGGAACCCGAGCGCATGGCGCCGCCGCGTTTTGCCGATTACTGTGTTGAGTTGTTTGCCGGTTCAAGCGTCAAGGTCGAGGTGATTTCCGACCTTCAGCAAATCGACAAAAACTACCCCATGCTGAGCACCGTTGCGCGCGCGTCGTATGCGGTTGAACGTCATCACCCGCGCGTGGTGAAACTGGAATATGTACCCGAAGGCGACGTCGAGCGCACCTTGCTGTTCGTCGGCAAGGGGCTGGTTTATGACACCGGTGGTGCGGATCTGAAGGTCGGCGGCTTTATGGCCGGTATGAGCCGCGACAAGGGCGGCGCCGCCTCCGTGGCCGGTTTTATGAAGTCGGTGGCAGACTATCGGCCCAAGGGCGTGAAGGTTGTGGCCTACCTGGCCGTGGTGCGTAACTCCATCGGTTCAGACTGTTTTGTACCGGATGAAATCATCACCTGCCGTGAGGGCGTGCGCGTACGTATCGGCAATACCGATGCGGAAGGGCGTCTGGCCATGGGCGATCTGCTGAGTGAAATCAAAGATCTGGCCAAGGGCGAGGTGAATCCGGCGATCTTTACCGTGGCGACCCTGACCGGTCACGCGGCCCGCGCCATGGGTCCTTACAGCGCCTATGTTGAAAACGGTCCGGCGCGCAGCAACAAGGTGTCTCGCGAATTGGCGGATCTCGGCGATGTCTGGGCCGACTGTGCGGAAGTATCGCGCAGCCGCCGCGAGGACTACGATTTCGTTAAGCCGCGTACCCTGGCCGATGACATATTGTCGAGCAACAACGCGCCTTCGGCGGTTACCGCCCGTGGTCACCAGTTCCCGATGGCGTTTTTGGCCATTGTCGGCGGTCTCGACAAACACGGCAACGATTCCGACTTGCCGTTGCCTTTTGTACACATGGACATCGCCGGCAGCGGCGTAGAAGGCGGCGACTGGCAGCACGGCAAGCCGACCGCGCCCACCATCGCCAGCCTGTTTGCCCGTTACTGTTTGTAAGCGCAGACTTTTCGTTTCAGAATGAAAGGGCCTTAGGGCCCTTTTTTTTGCCGTACTCATAATGGCTGCTTATGGGGCCATCGGCAACGTCAACTCAGTTTAAACGTGCTGACCACCTGATTCAGGGTGTCACTGCTGCGCTTCAGTTCCTCACTGGCACCGTTCAGCTGGCGCGTGTTGCTGAGAGATTCGGCGGTCGAGCCGGACAGCTCGTTGAGCCTGAGGCTGACCTCGTTGCTGGCTGCGCTTTGTTCTTCCGTGGCACGGGCTATCTGGCCGTTCATTTCGTTCATCACCCCGATTAGGCGCTCTATTTCCGACAGGGAATGGTTCGCCTCGCTGGCATGTTCCAGCGTTTGCCGGGAGATCTTATGGCTTTCGGCGACGGCATTGACTGCTTCTCTGGCCCCGGACTGCAGTTTTTCGATCATCTGCTGGATTTCATCCGTGCTTTGGCCCGTTCTGCTGGCCAGGGTTCGAACCTCGTCGGCCACCACGGCGAAACCCCGACCCTGTTCGCCCGCGCGAGCCGCCTCGATGGCGGCGTTGAGCGCCAGCAGGTTGGTCTGCTCGGAAATGCCGCGGATCACGTCGAGTACCGAGCCTATATTGTTCGATTCTGCCGCCAGGTTGGCGATGACCTCGCTGACTTCGGCGATATGATCCGACAGTTCCTCAATGGCTTTCACGCTTTGCGACAGCACGGTCCGGGTTTTGGCCGAGTTATCAGATGCATCCCGCGCGGCCTGTTCCGCGGCTTCGGCATTACTGCTGACCTCGCGGATTTGCAGGCTCATCTGCTCCATGGCCGCCGCTATCTGGGTGCTGTTGTCGCTCTGCTGGGTGATCAGGGTGACGTTGGTTTTGCTCGATTCGTCGACCATTTCCGCATGCATGCCGACATCGGCGGCGCTGCCTGCCACCTGCTGCAGTGCATCGCGCAGTTTCTGGTTAAACAGGTTGAAATAAGTTGAGAGCCTGGAGATTTCGTCGTTGCCTTCGGTGCTCAGGGTGCGGGTCAGGTCGCCTTCCCCCTGGGCAATGTCTTTCATCATTTCCGTCGCGCGTTCGGTCGGTTGCAGTATGCTGTGACTGATTACGTAGCCCAACCCCAGCAGCACTGCCATGATAAGCAAAATGGTCACTATCATCTGGTTGCGTTGGGTAGCGAAGATGTCGTCGATATGGTCGATATAAATGCCTGAACCTATGATCCAGTTCCAGGGAGTAAAGCCCTTGACGAAGGAGATCTTGTCAACCGGTGCGTCTTTGCCCGGTTTTGGCCATTTGTAGGGCACGAATCCTTGCCCCTTTTGCTTTACAACCTTGGCCATTTCCACGAACAGGTGCACGCCGTCGGGGTCTTTGGATGCCTGCAACGATTGCCCGTCGAGTTCCGGTTTAAACGGATGCATAATCATGCGTGGCGAGTCGTCGTTGATCCAAAAGTAATTGTTGTCGCCATAACGCAGCGCAGAGATCTGTGCCAGTGCCTGGGTTTTGGCCTGTTCCTCGTTGAGCTCACCGCTGGTCTGCTTGTTGTGGTAATAGGCTAAGATGCTGTGCGCGCTCTCGACCAGTTGTTGGGTTTTTTCATACTGGGTTTCCAACAGCGAATTGTGCTGCTGGGCCAAGGTAATAACGGCGAGAAGAACAAAGCCGACAAGGGCAAGCGCCGTCATCATTGCCAGTCGTTGAAAAATGCTAAAGCGTCTTAGGTAGTTCATAAACCTTCCTTAATCCGTGCGCGGGATCGTTATAGATTTATCCTAGACCAATATGGCGCGTTTAAAGCAGAATGGACATTAGCCAAAGGTGGCAAGCGAAACGAAAAAAGGAGCCGTTTAGGCTCCTTTGCTCTCCACAATTACACTTCTGTAATACGTTTATCCGGTGAATCGTGAACCGGGGCGGCTGATGTAGCGGGCCGGTTCCATGCCGTGTTCTTTCACCAGGTGATCGAACAACAGCATCAGCGAATTGGCGTCCATAACGCTGTGGTAGTTGCCCTCGGCATCGAAATTCACGTTTGCACCCTCCACGAAAATAATGGTCTCTGTGGGTTCGGTGTTGTCTTCGGGGATCATAAAGGTATGCACGCTGCCGCCCGGTTCATACAGGTAGCAACCGGCGGTCTGCGGTTCGTCGGGGTGTTCGATATAGTGCCATTTTCCCGATACCGTCCAGACATGCACCGTCCCGGTGTGATAATGGGTCGGCAGCGTCGCCCCCGGCGCATAAATGGTGCGCAGCACCCAGATGTTTTTCTCAACATCGAGAAAGAGCGGCTGAACGTCGATACCCGGCACCAACACGTCCTTGAATACGGGCAGGTCGTTGGTATTGAGATACATCAGTTTTTTATGATCGTTGACCAGAAGCGGCAGCATAGTAACTCCGATAAATAGCGAATGTGGATCCACTATGACAAATCACTGCGACCTTATTTCAGTCATTTACGACAACTTATTGATATTTCGCGAAGCGATTTTAATGAAGGTCGCGGCGGGAGCGCGGTGTAAGGGGAGACGGTTGATGCGTAAAAGACCGCTCCGCAAACGGACGTTCGCGGAGCGGAAAGGGGGTTTTACTTTTCAATCTCGCCGAAGTGGCGGTTGAAGAAGTCGGTAATGGTTTTGTGCAGGTGAAGCTGAACCGTTTTACCGCGCAGGCTGTGCTTGGAACCCGGGTAGGTCATCATTTCGAACGGTTTGACCTCGTCCTGCAACACCTTGAACATCTTGGTGGCATGGGTAAACAGCACGTTGTCGTCGGCCATGCCGTGGTAGATCATCAGCGGCCCTTTAAGGTCTTTGGCATAAGGGAACACGGCGCTGGCTTCGTAGCCGTCGGCGTTGCTTCCCGGGTGGCCCAGATAACGCTCGGTGTAATGGGTGTCGTACAGCGCCCAATCGGTCACCGGAGCGCCGGACACGCCCGCCTTGAAGTAGTCACCGGCCTTGAACATGGTCATCAGCGCCATATAGCCGCCGTAGCTGTGGCCGTAAATGCCGATGCGCTCGGGGTCGACGTAATCCAGGGTGCGCAGGAATTTCACGCCGGCAACCTGATCTTCCACCTCGGCCACGCCCAGATGCTTGTAGATCACGTCTTCAAACTTTTTGCCGCGGTTAAACGAGCCGCGGTTGTCGAGCTGGAAGATCACGTAACCCTGCTGCGCCATGTATTGGAAATACAGGTTTTTGCCGCGCCAGCTGTTGGTCACGCGCTGGGCGTGCGGGCCGCCGTATACGTTGACCATAACCGGATGTTTGGCGCCCGGCTTGATATCGGCCGGTTTCCACAGACGGTAATAGAGGGTCTGGCCGTCGCCGGCGGTTAAGGTGCCGTATTCGGGTTCGATCAAATCAGCCTTATAGGGCGTCAGCGGGTGGTCTTTATCCAGCGCATTTTGCTCCATCCAGGTGATGAACTCGCCGCTTGCCTTACGCAGGGCCACCGAGGTAGGGCGATTGACGCTCGAGGCGCTGTCGATAAAGGTTTGATGATCTTCCGCCATCACCACGTCGTGGTATTGGCCAAGTTCGGTGATGCGCTTGATGTCGCCCTTTTCAAACAGCGGCACGCTGTAGAGATGACTTTCAAGCGGCGTGTCGAGGCGACCGGCGAAATACACCCGACCGTTTTTCTCGTCTATGCCCTTCAGGCTGTCGACTATCCATTCGCCCTGCGTCAGCTGGCGCACCAGGGTGCCGTCCATCTTGTAGAGGTAAAGGTGTTTGAAGCCATCACGCTCCGACGCCCAGATAAAATGCTTTTTGTCGCCGAGGAAGCGCAGATCCTTATGCAGGTTGATCCAGGTGTCGCTGTGCTCTTTCAGCGCCACGCGTTGCGATTTGGTTTCGCTGTTGTAGAAGCGCAGTTCCAGGTTGTGCTGTGATCTGTCCTGCCACTGGTAACTCAGGGTCTGGCTGTCTTTGGCCCATTTGGCGCGGGCAATATAGATGTCTTTTTCCTTGCCGAGGTCGACCCAGTCGAGCCCCTTGCCGTTGACACCGATGACGCCCAGCTTGATATCGACATTATTGGTGCCGGTAAACGGATAACGCTGGTTGAACAGCTTTACCTCGTCGGCATAGATCTCGTTGCGGATCGCTTCCTTCACCGGCGATTCGTCGATGCGGGTAAAGGCGATTTTCGATTCGTCACCGGCCCACCAGTAACCCGTCATGCGACCCATTTCTTCCTGCGCAACGAATTCCGCCATGCCGTTCTTAATGGTGCCGCCGCCGTCTTTGGTAAGTTGTACCTCCTTGCCGTTTGCCAGGTTCAGCACATACAGATTCTGCTCGCGAATAAAGGACACATAGTGGCCCTTGGGCGAGAAGCGGGCGTCGGTTTCAAATTCCGGCGTGTCGGTGAGCTTTTTGCTCTCGTTGGTTTTCAGGTTGTAATAGTAGAGGTCGCCGTTCAGCGGGAACAGCAGCGTCTGGCCGTCTTGCGAGAAGGTGTATTCCAGAATGCCGCGGCCGAAGATACGTTGGCGTTCGCGGCGCGCCTTTTCTTCGTCCGAGAGATTTTCCGGGCCCGAGAACAGCTTGGCCGAGTCGACCAGCAAACGGTTTTTGCCTTCCTTAATGTTATATTCCCACAGGTCGTAGCGGTTGTAGTCTTCCTGCTTGCCCTGCAAATAGGTGGCGCGACTGCCGTCCGGTGAAAACTTTAATTTAACCGGCGCCTTGCCCGCCAGTCCCGGGTCTGAAAAAATACGTTCCAGTGTTAACTGTTCGGCACTTGCGCTTGCTGCCAGCAAAAGGGCAGGCAGTGCCAAAGAAAGGTGTTTGCTTGTTGTAGACACGGTAAACCCTGTTTCTTGTAAAAATCCACCCGATGGTAAAGGGTGCCCGCGGGCGCTGCAACTAAATCTGACGAGCCGCCGCGCTTTACCTAATTGAGGAAAATGACATGACGTTTGAACTGGCTCCCGAGCTGAAACGCGACTGTATCGAACTGGCCGACTGGCCGTTGTGTAAACTGCTGCTGATGAACGACAGCCAGTACCCCTGGTTTATTCTGGTGCCGCGTAGGGCGGAAATGCGCGAGGCCATCGATCTGACAGAGCCGGATCAGCAGCAGTTGCTGCGCGAGTCGAACCAGCTGGCGCACCTGCTGCGCGAGGTGTTCGCACCGGATAAGCTGAATATCGCGGCGCTCGGCAACATGGTGCCGCAGCTGCACATTCACCATATCGCCCGCTTTAAAACGGATGCCGCCTGGCCCGCGCCGGTATGGGGTAAGCACCCGGCCATTCCTTACGCGGACGAACAAATCGCCGAGATCAAACAGGCCCTTAAGCTCTAATGGAAAAGCCCG
>JBNKEN010000267.1:0-12748 GCA_050288805.1 Pseudoalteromonas sp. | reverse complement strand
CGCGCCAACGGCAAGTCCAGCAGGCGAAAGAAAAGGGTCTGGCCATGTTCAGGGAAAAAAGCGTTCTGCCCGTCGCCTTGCCTAAAGATACGGATGCGGTGACCCTGCCCGTACTTGCCCCCGAGGCCGTTGCCCGCGGCGACTTCGACGCCAGCGCCCTGCTGGCCCACGCCGAACAGGAAAGCATGCAACGCGACACTCGCCTGGAACAGGCTCTGGCCCGACTGCCGGATGCCCCCCGCGAAGCGACTAAACCGGGCGAACCGGATCTGGCCCGCCTCGCCGAGCTGAGTGCGGAACAGGGTCAGGCGCTGAAGACCGACACCCTGAAGCAGCTGCAACAGCAGGCCAAGACCCACAGCATCTCGGCGCCGGAAATAACCCTCAGCGACGAACAACAGGCGCAGTTGAAACAGGCCTTTATCCTGGCCTGTAAACAGCAACAGCGGATCGGTGGCAACTTCGACGGCCTGCAGCTGGATAACATCAGCCTCAGCGATTGTCATTTCGACGGTCTGCAACTGCAGGGGGCACGTCTCCATAAGGTGCGCTTTATCAATTGCCGCTTTGAACAGTTGGCCCTGACCGGCGCCCGGCTAAGCGAATGCGAGTTCAGCGGCTGCGCCCTGCATGAGAGCGGCGCCAACCAGGCACAACTTGCCGCTTGCCGCTTCGATGACTGCACACTGGACGGATTGCAGATGCTCCATGCCCGACTCACCGACTGCGTAATGCACAGCTGTCGCCTGAGCCGGTTAAGCCTGATGCAGGGCGATATTACGGGGTCACGCTTTGAGAGCTGTAATCTGGAAAACACAAATTTTACCGCCACCCTTATGCGCCATACGCTGTGGCGTCAATGCTCCCTGGAACGGGTGGTGTTTATCGCCGCCACGCTGGAATTCGCCCAGTTGCCGGGTAGCGTCCTGACGCGCTGCGCCTTTGTGAACAGCAAGGCCGGTTACCTGGTGCTCGAGGGTGCCCGCCTCGAACGTTGCCAGTTCAGCGGCGAAACGTCTTTGCTGAGAGCCAATCTGGACGGCGCCCGCCTGGTGCAATGCGGCCTGCGTCAGGTCGACGGACGTTGGCTCAGCGCCTGCCACACAGATTTCGACGGGTGCGATCTCGGCATGTCGCAACTGACCAACGCCGGTTTACGCCACAGCCGGTTCAACGCCTGCCTGCTGAGCGACAGCGATCTCAGCGGCAGCGATTTGAGCGACAGCCTGTGCTACCAGACCCAGTTCAGAAAAACCCGGCTGGACGGGACCCAAATGCAAAACACTAACCTGCTCGAGAGCGACCTTAGCCTGGCCGAGTTGGCACAATGTGACCTGTCCGGCGCCGTTAACGTCGCCCCCCTGATTGAACAAAGGAGGCGCGCACATGGCTGATTGCACACTGCTGCTGGAAAAAATTCGCAACAAGGACGTGATCACCCAGGCCGATATCAGCGGCCTCGACCTTAGCGGTCAAAATCTTTGCGGCGCCGTTTTCAATCGGCTGGACTTTGCCGGTGTCGCGCTGACCGCGGCCGATCTGAGCGATGTCAGCTTTATCGAGTGTCGAATGAACCTGAAAAACTTCGCCGACTGCCGCCTTGTCCGCAGTCATTTCTATCGATGCAGCTTGATCAGCGCCCAGTTTTCCGCACAGACGTTAACCAGCGTCAGCTTTACCGGCTGTGATTTATCGCACAGCCGCTGGCAAAACAGTTGCTTGATGCGCACCAGCCTGCTGCGCTGCCAACTCGACGCCAGTACCTGGGACAACAATGACATTCAAGACTCCGCATTCAATGAAAATCAGTTGTCCAACGCCCGCTTCAGCGACAACCGCTGGGCCGGTTTTGCCCTCAGCGATACCGACTTTTCCACGCTGCACTGGCACAACAACGCCATGGAGCGCGGCCTGCTGCTGAACTGCCGCTTTGCACACCAGACATTCGAGGCGCAAAACTGGTACGCCTGCACCTTCAGCGGCAGCCGTTTCGCGTTCGTCATCTTTAATCGGGGAAGCCAGACACTCTGTAATTTCAGCCAATGTGAGCTGAACGACTGCGCTTTCACCGCCTGCGATTTACAGCAAAGCCTATTTATTGACGGTGAAATAAACCGCAGCGTTTTCAACGGCTGCGAACTGCGCCAGAGCAACTGGCAGGGCGCTCGTCTTGTGCAGGCAGAACTGAACGACTGCAATCTGTATCAAAGCCAATTCAACAAGGTCGCCTCGACGGACAGCCTGTTCAATCACTGCGATATGACCATGGTGAACCTCAGCGCAAGCCGCTTCGAACAAAGCAAGCTGGTTTCTGTCACCCTGCTGCACGCCAACCTGTTTGCCCTCAGCGAGCAGGACACTGAGTGGCATGACTGTAATAAAAACGCGGCGCTGGCCCAAGATCCGGCACTCGACATTCTGATGTCATTTCGCCCGCAAACCAATTTCAAGGGGAGCTATTTATGATTCATTCTCTCGCCAAGGCGCGACAAAAACAGCTCGGCGGACAGGCGCAACTTGCCCACGCCATCGTCACCGCCAAATTCGGTCAGGACCGCTGGCAGCTGGATCACCAGCGTGAGGCCAGACAGGCTTTTTCTTGCCTGGTTACGCCCAAGGTCAACGACGTGGTCACCTGTTACTGCCAGGATGGTCAGTGGTATGTGCTGGCCATACTGCACCGCCCCAACTACAACAAACCGGCCGCCGGACAAATCGGCCTGCCCGGTCACGGCCCCCTGGCTATCGAGGCGAGCCAACTGACGCTAAACAGCGGCAGCGAACTGCAACTTAACAGCGTCGGCGATATTTCCCTGTGCAGCGCCGGCGGCAGCATTAAGCAATGGGCCGCAAACCTATACCAGACGGTGCAAGAGTCGCTGGTGCAACTCAGCCGCCATTTCGTCAACCGGGCGGAGAACACCGACCTGCAGGCCAGCCAGGTGATGAAAAGCCACGGCGCCTATCAGATGATCACCGCCGATAAAGACATCAAGGTCGATGCCGACCGCATCAACATGGGGTAAGAAGCATGTTTTGTAAAACCCAGTTTCCGTCCATCAGTTTCGCGTTTCCCGATGTCTGCAACATCACGACTCCGGCCGGTCCGATCCCCACGCCGTTACCGAACTTTGCCTTTTCATGCCTGGCTATTCCGAATATTTTCAATCACTTCATCAGCGCCATGCCGGTACACAACCTGTTGACCACCACGGCGATCAGCACAGGCAACGAGGTAGCGGCCCCCATGGGCGGCGTTGTCTCGGCCCGTTTCATCGGCGAGAAGAAGAACCTGCTCGGCAGTTTCAGAACCTATTTTTCCTGCATGCCCTCGACGCGCATGTTGGATCTCAGCGCCCAAAACGGCAGCATGGCGAATATTCCCGGTCTCAACCTGTCGCCGTCACAGGTTAAGGTGATGGTGTTAAGCTGATGAAAAATTTGATTTTGATCTCACTTTTGCTGCTCGGAGGTTGTTCCAGCATGGCGGGACTGAAAACCTATGTGCCCTTCTATCACGCCAATGCGGTGGAGCAGGTGTCGCTGCTGGTTAAGAACGACAACCGCCTGGTGCATGCGGTAGCGGTGGATCTGGTGTTTATCTTCGACCAGACGGTGCAGGCCAACCTGGAAAACATAGACGCACAAACCTGGTTTAACGAAAAGCCCGGCTACCGCGCCAGCTACGGCGGCAAGATCAAGCTGCTCAGCTGGGAACTGGTGCGCGGCTACAGCGCCTCGACCCAAACGCTGCCCGACGACCATGAAGACGCATTAAGCGTGGTGGTCTTCGCCCGTTACCCCAACAACCCGAATACCAAGGCGATTGTCAGCGAGCTGGCTCATCCGTGGATCCTGCTCGATGCCAGCCAGATGCTGGTTTCTGAAACCCAGCCAAGCGCCACCATAACCGTAGGGAGTGCCCAATAATGTCTTTGATACACGTCAGCGAACCGGTTCAGTGGTTTGAAGGCATGCTGCTTTCACCACAGCATTTCCAGCAGAACAACCGCCATCTGCAACAACTGATGCAGCATCAACTGACCCGAGAGAACCCTTATTTCTGGGGGGTCAGCGAACTCGCCATCAACGAGGCGGGGGTAGCCACCCACGCGCTTGAGGTGGAAAAGGTCTCGGCGGTGATGCCCGACGGCACCATAGTGCAGCATGCGGTGGATCTGAAAGATCCCCAGCAACAACTGAGCCTCGGCGGCGATGCCCTGATGCTGGAACTGGATACCCTCTGCGACCTCAAACCGCAGCAGCCGTTCCTGATTTATCTCGCCGTGGCCAAATACAGCGAGGCCTGTGCCAGCGACAACAATGCCGAGCTGAAACGCTATGACAGCATCAATTACGGTCCGGTCGCCGACGAGAACGACGCCCACAACCGGGTCGATGTGGTGCGCCTGCGCACCCGCCTTAAGCTGCTGTGCGAACACAACCTGACCCCCAACTACAGCGCCCTGCCGATCGCCAAGGCGGTGCAAAGCCATGACGGCAGCTTCCAGCTGCTGCCCTTTACGCCGCCCCTGCTGGCAATAAAAACCGTCAACGAGCCGCAGCAGGTATCGCTCGGCAAGGAACTGCTGGCGCTGGTCGGAGAAATCCGCCGCAAGGCAACCCAACTGCGCAATTACTTTACCGACAATCAGGCGCAGGACGCCATGGTCAGTAGCCTGCAAAAACAACGCATCTATCACCTGACCAATCAATTGCCGGTGCTCGAAGCGCTGTTGAAAAGCCAACGGGCAAAACCCTTTGATCTCTACCTCGCCCTGTTGCAGCTGACGGGCGCAATTGCGGTGCTGCATCAGGACGTGTTGCCGCCGGCCTTTCCCGAGTATCAGCACAACCTGCCGGATACCAGTTTCAGACCGCCGATGCGTTTTATTCGCGAGGTGCTGAGCACCATACATCTCGACTTCAATACCCTGGGCTTCGAGAAACATGACAACGGCGACTACTGCTCACCGCTGCATACCCTGACACCGACACTGCGGCTGACCTTCAAGCGCGCCAGCGGCGTAACCCGGGAGCAGCTGGTCGACTGGATAGACAACGCCTATATCGCCCCGCGGCAACACATGGAGCAACTGTTGATCAGCCGCTCTCTCGGCGCACGGCGTCGCCCGGTCGGCGAATTTGCCGCACTCAACCTGGTGGCAAACGACGACGAGGTGTTCGTTGAGGTGTCCCTGACCGACATGGCGCTCGGCCAGGATCCGCAGCAGCTGGTGATCGCCGGTTCCGACAAGGCCCTCGAGGCCTATGCGCCGCTGACCATTAACTGGTTCATCAACCACACTTCACAAGGGCAAACGGACGGTGATGAATAAACCGCTAAAATCCGGCATCAGCGGCTTCGATCTGTTTGATCAGTTCGAACAACTGATTGCTTTTTGGCAAGACTTGCGGCTGCGAATTGAGCAGGACGGCAGCAGGGAAAAGCCGCTTCGCAATGCCGACGGCGAGGCGGTGGCCGATATTCCCGCGTATGTGCACGCCCAGTTGCAGCAATACATTCAGGCGCGCCAACAGGCCGTCGCGGCTTACGCCACGCCGATTCAGCAGCAATTTTTCGACGATATGCTGTACGCCTTTACCGCCCTGGTCGACGAGCTGCTGCTGCGCAGCGTGCGCTGGGACCATGCCCGCGACTGGCTTTCCAGCCTGCTGGAACAGGCGCTGTTCGGCAGCCGTCACTCCGGCGATCGCCTGCTGCGGCTGATCGATCGCTTCTGCGATCGCAACGCCGGTATGAGCGAGCTAGAGAAAGACCTGGCCAAGGTTTACATCTATGTGATCTGGCTCGGTTTTGCCGGTGCCTGGTACAACCGGGAGGAACAGCTGGCGCAGTTGATCGTCAACCTGCAGCAGGCGGCCGAACTGGATTTGCCCGACCGCAAGCAAACCCGGTTGTTCAACCAGGCCTATTTGCACAACAAGAATAAAGACGAACAAACCCGCCTGGCGCCGATATCGGCCTGGCACCGCCTGATGTTCTGGATCGTCCTCGGATATCTGGCCGTCAGCGGCATCGTCTGGCTCGGGCTGACCTGGCAGCTCAATCAACATTTAGGTTAAGTCATGAATCGCGATACGCAGATCAAGTTCAAGGGAACGCGGAAATGAATTTCAACGAAATCAAATATTCGCTTTATAAACTCATGCCTTGGGCGGCCAAGTGGGACGTCAAATGGCTGCTTTTGGTGGCCCTGGTGGTTATCGTCGCCGTGGTGATCCTGAGCGGCAAAAAACTCAAATTCCGCATTCCGTTCCTGCCGCGTTCCATGGGCCAGTTCAGCATTGACAAGGAAAGCCTGAAAGGCCTCGGCGATAAATTTTCCCGCGGCTCCGGCGAAGAGTCGCAGGACGGCGAAGAGGCAACGGCCGAAACCCGCTCTGCCCGCTCGTCGGGCGGTTTTATCGGCGCCATTTCCCTGCTTTCCGGGCGCCATAACAAGCGTTACGAGGTCCCCACCTACCTGGTGATCGGCGGCAACAGCGACCTCAACAAGGCGCTTAGCAAGCTGGATTCCGGCCGCCGCCAGCGTTTGTTGCTGCAAAAACACAAACAACTCGGCAGCAAGAACTGGTTTATCTTCAACAGGGGGTGCCTGGTGACCTATGCCGAGGGAGACGCGATCCTCGCCACCCTCAATCACTATCGCCCGGAGCGCCCCATTGACGGCCTGGTGGTTTACGTCACCGTTGAGCAACTGACAGGGCAAGACGCGGCGCAACACGCCGACCGCATCTACCAGGAACTGTGGCAGGTACAAAACAAGCTGGACTTCGTCCTGCCGGTCTATCTGCTGGTAGGCGAGGGCCAGAATATAAGCGGGTTTGCCGATTTCTGGCGCCAGGATCATCTCAGCGAACACAGCAGCGACATGTTCGGCTGGTCGGTTCCCTACGGTGAACTTGAGGTTTTTGAAGCGGGCTGGATCCACCAGGCCTTCAAGGAGCTGGTTGAACGTCTGCGCAAGCTGCAGCTGATGGTGATCCGCCAGGGCTGTCCCGGCGACGGCCCGGCGGCCAGCTTTATCGCCCATTTCGATAAGCTGAACAAACCCTTGCAGGCCTTTTGCAGCACCCTGTTCAATCCCTCGCAATATCACGAAGCGTTTCAGTTCAGGGGCTTCTACTTTACCGGCCGGTTGGCAAAAGACGAGGTTCAGGGCGCCGCGTTCCTCGACGACCTGTTCGATTACAAGGTGTTTTCCGAGTCCAATCTGGCCTATCCGAAACGCGGAAAATTGCTCTCCAGCAACCGTCAGCTGCGCCTCTATCAATATCTCTGCGCCGCGGCCCTGGTCACGCTTGGGGGATTTTTCTCGTTTGACGTCATCGAGTTGAACAAGCAACGGCACAATCTGGTCGAGGCCATCGAAACCATTCCGAAAAGCCAGAACGGCGCCGACATTCAGTACGTCAACCAGGTACTGGATCACGTTTCGTCGATGGATGCCCAGCTGCTGTTTTACGGCTCGATTCCCTGGTCGTGGGAAAACAGTTTTGACGACAAGCTGATCAACTTCTTTGCCAAGAATATTTTCGCCGACATCATTTTCCCGGCGTTTGAATGCCGCCTCGAACACGTGCGGCAAAGCCAGCTCAACGAACCGACCCTGGTGAGCGGCGGCGTCGATTTTATCGAGTGGCTTAAGGGCCTGGACAAAACGGTCGCCATGCGCAATTCGCTGGAAAGCCTGGTCACCGGGACAGTGTCCGATCACAAGGCGATCGCCGCCGAGTTTACCGCCCTGGTGGAATACCTTTACCACGCCAAATTACCCGACAGCTTTTACCATAAAAGCGAGTTGTATTTTGCCGCCATCGCCCAGCAAGGGGAGATAAAACACGACAGCAACCGTTTTTGTCAGGTCAAAACCCTCAATAACGAGGCCCTGTGGAAATCAACCGTCGGACAGAGCAATGAATTCAGCGCCCAGGTCGCCAAGGAAGTGGCGGCGCCGCTGGCGTTTTTCCGTCAGTTGCTGGCGGTGGCCAGCCTGCCGGCCGGCAGCAGCTGGTATACCGAACTGCCCGATTTTGCCGAAGGCATGGCCGCCTATACCCATTGGTCGCGGGAAATGCAGCTCAAATGGCTGAGCGGCCATGAGGTACCGAACCATTGCCAATCCCTGCAGAAAACCCTCGACAGCCTGGGCGGCAACCTGAAGATCGATCATAAGGATACCCAGCTTAAGAATGTCACCGCACGCTGCAGCCAGAGCGTACGCGACCAGCTGGCGCTCGACAACGAGCAGCTCAACGGTGACCTCTATCGCTTTAACCTTGAGGAACCCGACACCTTCATGTTCAGTGAACGCTCTAACCGCTTATTTGCCGAACTCAATAAGCTGACGGTGCTGAGTTTTATGGCGCAAAGGGAGCGCAGCGGCGACGACGGCGTAGCCGGACTCGATTTTTTCTGGTCCGTCGACAAGCTCAACCACGCCATGGAAACCTTCAACGAATACAAGGTATTTGCCGAGGCCAATTACGACGGCCTGGCCCTGCCGCAGGGAGCCAGCCACGACGAGGGAGATCACAGTTACCTGGCCCAGGCGGTGGCGTTGAAACAACTGCAACTGACCATGGCGCAGTACATACACCAGGCCAGGCAGCAACAGCAACTCAACTACCGGCCACAGGGGTTGCGCCCGGTGAGCCAGCAGGAGGCCGAGCTGGCCGCCCGCATCAGCAATTTCAAACAGGCAATGACCGCCATGATCAGCCTGTCGCGCACCTTCGACCAGCTCGATTTCGCCGACACGCGCCACTGGTTCCTCGCTTTGGCCCAGCAGCATGCCTATCACCTGCTTGAAAAGGTCGATCAGCTATACCGCGACAATCGCCTGTACCAACCGCTGCCTTACCCTATCTGGGGCGCGCATCAGTATACGGACGTACTGTTCGGCATCAGCAGCGAGGGACAATTGAAGGACTACCTCGCCGCGCAGATGGAACGCAGCCAGTTTATCGCCAGCAATTACGCCGAGCCGCTGATCGTCTTTTTGATGAACACCCAGGGCAAGTACGTCAACTACGAGCTGTTTGGCAAATGGAAAAACACCCTGGTAGAGATCAACAAGATGCAGAACCAGGATCCGTCCAACAGCCAGGGCCAGCTGGAACTCTTTTTCAACAATCAACTGCTGACCCTGGACCAGAGCAACTGCTTCAAGCGCTCTCAGGAAATGATTTCCCCCGGGGGCAGCGATCTTTTCGCCATCAGCCAGCGACTGATCGTCAGCAAGGCGAAAAAGCACTGCACCAGCTTCCGCGCCGACATCATCAAGAAGGAATACCTGGCCCTGTCCACCTTGTTCAGCGACACCCTGGCCAACAAGTACCCCTTTACCCGGTTCGACAAGGCGCAGCAGGCCAGCCCCGCGGCCATCAAGCAGTTCCTCAAGCAATATCCGGGTAAGGCCAGCGGCCTGGCCGATCGCATGGAAGTCCTGGCCTGGAAGGACGCGTCTTATCAGGAAGCGTTGCACTTCGTACGTCAGCTCGATACCAGCCTGGCCCTGCTGAGCGCAATTCTCACCGCCAGCGAAGGAGCCCAGGCCCAAGGCATAGAGCTTAAGGCCGAGTTTAACGTTCGTCAGGACATCGCCCAGAACTTCAGCCACATCACCGATTGGCGACTGGCGACCGACAACGATTACCGCCTCTATCCCGGCGGCAATGAAAGCCTGTTCTGGCTGCCCAACCAGCCCCTCAGCCTGACCCTGAACTGGGCCAAGAACAGTCCGTATTCGGCGACGGCAATGAACGGCGAGAACCGCGGCAGCAACAGCCTGATTTATGAAGCGTCCGGTTTCTGGAGCCTGTTGCGCTTTATCCAGAACTACCGCGCCGTGGTGGCCGACAACAACGCCCTGGATCCGTCCGCAGAGTTGCTGACATTCGGCGCCCGCATCAGTACACGCAACGGTCAGGCCGAACTACCGCAGAAATATACCCGCGCCTACCTGCGCCTGACCCTGTACGGGCTGGATCCGGAAAACAAAGAGAAGATAGCGTTGGCGATCCCGGACAATTTTCCCAGCGCCGCCCCGAAAACGCCCGAATTGACCGCAAGTATTAAGAAGGACAATCTGTTATGAGCCAGTTAGAAAGCCACCTCGCCGCAGAGCTTCAGGCCCAGCTTAACGTAGACCTGAACCGCTTTCTCGCGCCCATCGACCGAGAACAGCCGAGCGGTCCGTCTCTGCGCCATAACGGCGTTTACAGCGCCATTATGGAAGCGCGCTCCGCCGACGATTCCTCCCTGCCGATGGGTGACTGGGAGCATGATCTCAAGGTTTCCGACTGGGACGAGGTCAGTCGCCTGGCGGTGGATGCCCTGCTCAACAAAAGCAAGGACATGCAGATCTGCATCTGGTTGCTCGAAGCCAATATTCACCGTTTCGGTTTCGCCGGTATCGCTCCGGTTGTCTATCTGCTGGAGCAGCTGCTGAGAACCTTCTGGCAGGATATTCACCCGCAAATTTCGGACGGCGATATCGAATACCGCACCAACCTGATCGCCTGGTGCAACGACAAGCTGCAGCCCCATATTCGCCAGCTGCCCATCACCATGCAACGGGACGGCAGCGGTTACAACTGGGCCGATTGGGAACTGGCCGCACAGCTGGAACAGCTGCCACCGGAAAAGCTCAAGCACGTCGATAAGAATGCCGTTCGCCAGTCGGCCATCAGTCAGGCCATTACCGCCACACCGCTGGATTTCTACCAGTATCTGTTCAACGATCTGGAGCTGGCGCACAGTGCGCTTATTCGGCTCGGCGAGTTTATGGACGAGCAATGCGGTCACGATGCGCCGGGCCTCAACAACCTGTTGAACCTGCTGGGCGACATCTATGAAACCCTGCATTCCCACGTTCGCCATCGCCTCGGCAACAGCGCTCCGCAAACCCATAATGAAGCCGACGAGGACGCTCAACAGGCGGGACTTTCGTTCGAATCGATACCGCAAGGCAATGAAACCATGTACCAGAATCGTCAGCAGGCCTACCAGCAACTGATGCAGGCAGCAGAATACCTGGCCCAGGACGACCCGCACAGCCCGGTGCCCTACCTGGTGTTCAAGGCCGTTGAATGGGGTCAGTTGAACACCGCCGAACTCTATCAACAACTTTTCGTCCAGCAACAGGGACAGCTCAATATTTTTGAACTGCTGGGGCTGGAGATCAACAAATAACGCGTAAACGGAGGGCATACCCATGTTTGCACTTAACCATCAGGCGACCCGGGATTATTCGGGTCCGGACATCACCCCGGCGAAGGAACAGGCAAGATACCATCTGGAGCATCACACCGCGCTGTTGCCGCCGCGCAACGACCTGCTGGATCAGGAAATAGCGCATCATCAGACGATGGCGCTCGGCTATTGTCCGCTCGAGTACCAGAGCGAGCTCTATCTGATGGACCAGTTCGAACAGGCCTACGGCGGTGTCCGGATCACACAAAACTGGCAGGCAGCATTTCTGACCTCTTTGTGGGTGCATCCCGATTACCGCGGCATCGGCTTCGGTACGGAGCTATTGGCGGCCGCAGAGCAAATGGCGCAGGAGCTTGGCTCCGAGATGGTGGTGCTGGAAACCAGCACGGTGCACGACATCGCGTTCTATCTCAATCGCGGTTACCAGGTCAATGCCACACTTGACGGCTATATGCCGGGACATACCTACGCCCAACTGGTGAAACGATTTGTAACGGGAGAATATCATGAACAGAAATAAAGACGGCGGCGCCGTCGTTATACCTCAGGTCCATGCGGTCGCAGGCGCATCCGGCGGCGGCAAGCCGCCCAACAAGGGACGCGGTATGGATAACGAAACAGGGCACTATTCCCCCCACTCTCCGTGGGACGGCATATCCAACAAAAAATACCAGCAGGTGATGTCCGAACTTCGCAAGGCGGTACCCACGGATCGTCAGGTCCACGCCTTACAACGCCAGAAGACCATGACCACACATGCAAAATTGCATACGCCGTACAGCAAGGTAGACTCGCAATTGCTGCGCACCCTGAGTATGTCTCAACTGGAAAGCCACATGCAGAGCCGGGACGCTCCCAATGAATTCGGTGCCAGCTATCATCCCAAGGATCTCCAGCGTTCGCTGACCATGGCTTCGCAGCGTCCGCAATCCAAGGACAGCAACATCAACACCGTCAGCATGGAAGACCTGACGCACAGCCACGACGATAAATCGGGCCGACGCTTTTCGGTGTCGATGAAAGATAAGGTGATGACGCACTCGCATCCTCAAGGGAACCCGCTTTCAGACGACGATTTACGCCAGGCGATGATCCACGATATGGCCGAAATCCGCGCAGTCGGTAAGGGACGCACGTTTGCAATGCGGCGACCGGAAAGCGGCTGGCCCGTTCAGGGACAAGATCAAAAGGAAAGGGCCCGTGGCACAGTGTCTCACATGGCGAACGCCAGCATAGCGGCAACCGGACCGGAACATCTGGATATTCAGAACCGACGCGGCAATTCTGCATTACAAAGGGCACAAATCGGCTCCAAGGGGCAACAGAACTTCCTGATGCTGCGCCAACATGAAACCTTGTCGGCATTCGCCAAGGCAACGGGGGCGACCTATGAATACCCGCAGGAATGGGCGCAACAAAGACGCCAGAGCCTGGACAAAAAGCATCCCCTGCAACCCAAGCCTAAGGGCGGTTCACAGGACAAGGGTGGCAAGGGCGGTAAAGGTG
>JBNKEN010000266.1:0-6193 GCA_050288805.1 Pseudoalteromonas sp. | reverse complement strand
TCCAGCCTCATATCAATGAAGGTGATATTCTGATAAGCCAGGCATCGGTCCGACTGGATGGCGCCAGCCTACATTTCGCACCGCTCAGCTATCCCGCGGTATCCGATTTTTACGCCACCCGCGCCATGGTCGAGGCCTGCGAAGAGCTGGGGCAACCGTTCCATCTCGGGATCACCGCTTCCAGCGACACCTTCTACCCGGGCCAGGAACGCTACGACACCTATTCGGGTTACGTGCGTCGCGAATTTCAGGGGTCGTTCGAAGAATGGCAGCGTCTCGGCGTGATGAATTACGAAATGGAATCAGCCACCCTGTTCACCATGTGTGCGGCGCTCGGTTTACAGGCAGCCTGCGTTGCCGGGGTACTGGTTAACCGCACGCGTCAGGAAATTCCAAATATAGATCACGGCAAGGTCGAAGCAAAAAGCGTGGCCGTGGTCCTTACCGCGGCGAAACGGTTGTTGGGTTAAGGCGAAAATCAGACGAAAAAGCGGTCATTCGACCGCTTTTTTAATGCTTGATATGTTACGCCGGTTTCGCAAGATGATGGTAAAACGCCGGGCTAAAATCGTAACTCGCGAGTACCGCTTCGGCCACCTTGCGCTGGTTGCCTTTCCCTTCCAGTTCAAGCAGGTGAACCTCGCTTACCGTGTCTTCGTCGAAACCATAACCGGCCAGGTGAAGTTGGCTTATCGCCCCCTGCAGGGGCGACAGGCTGGGACTGTAGGCGGCATTTTCAGCATAACGCCCGTAAAACCGTTCACCGTCCCGGGTGATCAGCATCACCGCGCTGCAGTTGCCGGTATAAGGCACATAGGCGTTTTCGGCATGCTGCTTCAGCGTTTCATCGACATCGTCGGAGGTGATCAACTTAACGGGTTCACTGCCGAGCAGCTGAGTGGAGTTATTGAGATCCAGCGGGCCAAAGGCCGACGGCAACAGGGTGTCGAAGCTGACATGACGCCCGGGTAACAAAATATCGATCTGCGCGGCATCCTTGAGCTCGTTGATAAACTGGCGGCAATAGCCACAGGGCGCATCCGAAATAGCCAACCTGCGGATTTTTTCAGCCCCCCCTAACCAGGCATTGTGAATAGCGGATTGTTCGGCATGGACAACCAGGCTCAATGCCTGGGATTCGAACTCCACGTTGGCGCCGAAAAAGTAATTTATTTCTCCCTGCCCGCACTGGGCTTCCGCCACCGCACCGACATAGAAATTTGATATCGGCGGCGTCGCCAGCGTGCAGGCAAGGGAAACAAGCCGTTGCAGTGCATCAAGTGGTGAAACGGCGATTTCAGCGGCAAATGCGTCGACCTGCTGCTCTGTCAGCATGCCGCGCTGTCTGAGCAGAATATCGCGTAAGACCTTCTCAGACTGGGAAACGGTTTCCCGGTATGTAGACTGCGTCATAATATTATTGTTATAGAAATTTCGGCCGGACAGTGTAGGCCATTAATGAGGGAAAAAACAGGACGAATGACCGCAGCGACAATGACTGCTAGTGAGACAGCAGCCATTGCTTTGCACTGCAAAAGCTTTCGAAATTTTGCGCATTAATCTGAAATCGCCGCGCCTTTTGCAGCAAGAGATCGTCCATATAACCGCGACAATTCACAACCCGCGCGACGATAAGATCGGACAAACGCTTGGCGGCGTGAGACACCACGTCGATGATTTCGATGGCCGGGTAGCCATGCTCAAATTCGGTTGCGTCGATCAACACCTTGCTGGCGCTGTATTGCTCGACGAAGCCGGCGATTGCATCAAGCGATCTAATCACATCCTGTGCCACTGCTATTCCTCTCAACGTCACCATCACCAGTTCCGTTGACGCATCATAGCTAATGCTGACAACTACATTCGACATAGATACCACATGCTCAATACGACAAAACGGCAAGGGCTCACGAATGCAATGACATACAGCGTGACTTTGGGTAGCTCAGCCATCATAAGGCCCAAAGGCCCGTTAGATCTGCCGCTTTGCGTGATCCTCCTTTCGGAGGTCTTGCCGTTTTCCAATCAGCCGGAAATTATAACTAGCTAAATGCCGCAGTCAAGCGAATAGACGCAGCTTAGCCGGTATTGCGCATGCCGGCGGCAATACCGGCCATGGTGATCATCAGGGCGTGATCCAGGGTATTCGACTCGGTCCGGCGGGCCCGGCGTAACAATTCTACCTGCAGCACGTTAAGCGGATCCGTGTAGGGATTGCGCAGCGCTATCGACTCTCTAATCCACGGCTGCCCCGCCAGCAAGGTTTGATGCGGGCTGAAAGCGCGCACCAGCGCGGTTACCTCACGTAATTCTTCCCTCAACTGCTCGCCCAGATAACGTAATTCTGTCGGCACCAGCCGCTCGTCGTAGTGTTCGCTGAGCCAGAGATCCGTCTTACAGAACACCATTTCAAGCATTTCGAGTCGAGTGCGGAAAAACGGCCAGTGTTCGTGCATTTCCTCAAGTACCTGGCTGCCGTGGCGTTCAATGGCGGCGTTGAGTCCCGCCAGCGCGCCGAGCCAGGCGGGTAACATCAGGCGGTTCTGGCTCCAGGCGAAGATCCAGGGGATCGCACGCAGGCTCTCCACCCCTCCTTGCGGATTACGTTTCGCCGGGCGCGAACCGAGCGGCAGTTTGCCCAACTCCAGTTCCGGCGTGGCGGCGCGGAAATAAGGCACGAAATCGTCGGTTTCACGCACCACGCGACGATAATGACGACACGACGCCTCAGCTATGGTGCTCATCGCCTCGCGCCACTCGGCTTTAGGTTCCGGCGGCGGCAGCAGGTTACTGTGCAGCACGGCACCGGCATACATGTTAAGGCTCTGCAACGCCACGTCCGGCAAACCGAACTTAAAGCGGATCATTTCCCCCTGCTCCGTGACCCGCAAACCGCCCTTCAGTGAACCCGGAGGTTGCGATCGCAATGCCTGGGCCGCCGGGGCACCGCCACGTCCGACCGTGCCGCCGCGACCATGAAACAGCACCAGTTTGATATTATGCTGCTCGGCCTGCTTAACCAGTTCGTCCATCGCCCGGTACTGGCCCCAACCGGCGGCCATCATGCCTGCGTCCTTGGCGGAATCGGAATACCCGATCATGACGTATTGCTGCCCGTGAATATATCCCCGGTACCAGCTGTGCTTCAGCAACTCGGCAATGACCGACGCCCCGGCATTAAGGTCGTCCAGGGTTTCAAACAAGGGGGCCACCGGCATCGGATGCGCAAAACCGCTGTCTTTTAACAGCAATTGCACCGCCAGCACATCCGAAGGCGCCTGGGCCATGGAAATAATGTAGATACCGAAACTGGCCGGATCCTGCTCCGCCAGCACCTTGAAGGTCTCTAGCACCTCGGCGGATTCGGGACTGGGCTCCCAGTGACGCGGAAACAAGGGGCGCCGCGAATGCAGTTCGGCAAGCAAAAATGCCTGCTTATCCTGCTCGCTCCACTTGGTGTAATCGCCTAAGCCAAGGTAACCGGTCAGCTCCCCGAATACCCGGGCGTGACGGGCCGCATCCTGACGAATATCCAGCTGACAAAGGTACAGGCCAAAACAGTTGACCCGGCGCAGCACGTCCAGCAGCAGGCCGTCTGCTATCACCCCCATGTTGCAGGCATGCAGCGAGTCATAACAGGCGGTTAAGGGCTCCTTAAGCTGGCCGATTTGGCGGACCAGATCCCGTGCGGAAACGCTCTGTTTTTTGATCGTCGCGGTCAGATACTGCACGGTTTCGCTAATCTCATCACGTAGTTTTTTCAGAACAGCCCGGTACGGTTCATGACTTTCTCCCGCCAATGCACTCAAGGCCGGGCTCGCCTGATTCATCGACAACTCGGCACTCAGGATTTCGATATCGCGCAGGTAAAGATCCAGCGCCATCCAGCGCCCGTGCAACAATACATCGCGGGTCACCTCCGCGGTCACAAACGGGTTGCCGTCACGATCCCCCCCCATCCACGAGGTAAAGCAGACGGGATTGAAATCCAGCGGCAGTTTCAGCTGCAACTCTCTTTCCACCTCGGCATTGAAATGGCGAACAAATTTAGGTATCGCCTGCCAGAGGCTGTTTTCTATGACCGCGAATCCCCATTTGGCCTCGTCCAGCGGCGTAGGTCTGGCGCTGCGGATTTCATTGGTATGCCAGGCCTGGCTGATCAGTTGCTCGATGCGGTTAAGCAGAATATTTTTTTCGTCTTCCAGCAAGTCGCTCAATTCCAGCGCCGCCAGGCAATCGCTCAATTGCACATGCTTGTTGATAATGGTGCGCCTCGTCACCTCGGTAGGATGTGCGGTCAGCACCAGATTGATATGCAGCTGGTTGATGCTGTGCGCCAGCATGTTGGCATCCAGATCGGCCTGTTTGAGTGCCTTCAGCGCCTGGCTGAGGGGATTGATGCTACACACGTCGACATCACTGAACCTGGACACCGTATGAAACTGCTCCGCCACATTGGCCAGATTCAAAAACTGGGCGAATGCGCGAACAACCGGAAGTAACTCTTCATCGCTGAGGTTGTGCAGCACCTCAATCAAACTTTCCCGATCCTCTGCGTTCCCGGCCCGGGAAGACTTGGCTAATTGACGAATTTCTTCCACCTTATCAAGCGTCGCCTGCCCTTGCGCCTGTTTGATCGTCTGGCCCAGCAACTGACCGAGCAGGTTGACGTTGGCTCTTAAGGCCGCATATTGTTCGCTCATCGTTCTTCCCTTTTGCGAGGTTCCGCCGAGAACGGCGTAACCCAGATTGTTTTGATTACTGTATATCAATAAATAACCGCACGTCATCCCGAATGCCAGAACACGTATTTCATAAAATGAAATGAAGGGGCATATCGCATCTTCCCGATTTTACTCGCAAAATCTTGCGCGCTTTAACGCTGGCCAGTTAAGCATAACCGGTCTAAAATCAAAGACAAACGAACACACAGGAGGCAAGCTTATGTGGCAGCCTAAAATAAGAAGTCTGATTTTTGCATCGCTGGCGGCACTTAGCAGCAGCGCTTTCGCCGGCTTGGAAGAAGGCATTGACGCCGCCAACATGGGCGACTTCGAAACCGCACTGAAGGAATTCAACTACCTGGCGGACATGGGTTACGGGCCGGGTATCTACCAGCTTGGCAAGATGTACGAAGGCGGTTTCGGCGTGCCGAAAGACTACCGCAAGGCCGCCGAGCTGTATCAAAAGGCGATCGATAAAAACACCGTTGATGCGATGTTTTCCCTCGCCGTGCTCTACCAATACGGTCGCGGCGTCAAACTCGACAAGCAGATGGCGGTGACCTTGTTTAGCAAGGCGGCTGAAAAGGGCCTGCCCGCAGCGCAATTCAACCTGGGCGTGATGTATACCAACGGTGAGGGCGTATTACGCGACTACTACACCGCCGTCGACTGGTACCAGAAGGCCGCCGCACAAAATTTCACGTTGGCCCAGTTCAACCTGGCCCTGATGTATTTCGAGGGACTCGGGGTACAAAAGAGCATTGAAAAATCATTTATCTGGAACACTATTGCCGAATACAACGGCAATAAAAGCGCCAGTCAAAGCCGTAAGCTGGACGAGCAGAAAATGTCCCCGGCCGAGATCGACGCCGCCAAGGCAAAGGCCGATGCCATTTATGAAAAAATCCAGGCCGGCACCTATGCCGGCGACGGACGCAGGATATAAACCGACGAACATAAAAAAGGGCCCGACGGCCCTTTTTTATTTCAGGTATTTCCACCTCAGAAATGCCAGCAACACGCGGCGATATTTCAAGAGAAATTTGCTCACCGGGTTGTAGCGGCGCCCGTCCAGCACGGTTTTCGCTTTGCTGAAGGTGATAAAGCCTTCATGGCCGTGGTATTGGCCCATTCCGGAATCGCCGATACCGCCAAACGGACAATCGTCGGCGGCAACCTGCATCAGGGTGGCGTTGATCGCAACACCGCCGCTGTGGGTTTCGGCGATAACCCGACGCTGGGTTTCAGCGTCATAGCTCATCAGATACAGCGCCAACGGCCGCGAATGGGCGCGTATATAGTCAAGTGCCTCGTCGATATTTTGGTAGGTCAGAACCGGCAGCAGCGGACCAAAGATCTCTTCCTGCATCAGTTTCATATCCGCCCGGGTATTGCCGATAAGGTGCAACGCCATCTTGCGGCTCGCCGCGTCGGTCGCGGGCTCCAGACAACTGTGAACCGTCGCGCCC
>JBNKEN010000265.1:0-16026 GCA_050288805.1 Pseudoalteromonas sp. | reverse complement strand
GGTGAGTTTTTTGACATTCCCTAGGGTTAGACCTCGAACTTATAACCCACCCCATAGATGGAATGGATAAATTCCTGGCTGTCTCCGAGGGCAGCCAGTTTCTTACGCAATTTTTTGATATGGCTGTCGATAGTGCGATCGCTGACGATGCGCCCGTCCTGGTACACCTCGTCCATCAGCTGGTTGCGGCTGAATATACATCCGGGCCGGTCCATCAGGCGTTTCAACAGGCGAAATTCCACCAGCGTCAGATCCGTTTGCTGCTCACCCAGGCCGACACTCAGCCGCTCCCTGTCGAGCGTGAGCCCGGTGTGTTGTGTCACCGGCAGCTCGTTCATTTCAAGACGGCGGAACTGGGCGTTGACCCGCGCCACCACTTCTCGGGGGCTGTACGGCTTGCAGACATAGTCGTCGGCACCGATTTCCAGGCCGAGGATCCGGTCGATCTCCTCAACCCGCGCCGTGGTCATGATGATGGGCGTATTGCCCAGCTCGCGAATTTTACGGCATAAGGTCATGCCGTCCATGCCGGGTAACATCAGGTCGAGAATGACGAGATCCGGGGTATGTTGTTGAAGGTAGGTCAGCGCCTCAGCGCCATCGTATATAATCCGGCTGTTGATCCCCGATTGCGCCAGGTATTTGCCGAGGATATCCGCCAGTTTGGCTTCATCCTCGACAATCAAAACGAGTTTATCCTGCACCCTGAGTTTCCGCTTATGTTTTTGTTATGGAAACTATAATAGCCAGACCGCCGAGCGGACTCAAGCGGGCATGAAGCTCACCGCCGTGGGATTCTACGATACGCCGGCAAATTGCCAGCCCCAGTCCGGACCCGCCGTGAGCGCGGGAGCGCGATGCTTCTTCACGATACAGGGGGTCAAACAACCTCTCCAGCGACGCCTCATCCACCGCAGGCGCACTGTCGTGCCACTCAATGACGAGCCGTTCGGTGCTGTCGCTGACCGATATTCTCAGCCGCGCGCGGTGTCCCTCACCGGCATCCGTGTACCTCAGGGTATTCTGCATCAGGTTGTCGAACAGCTGGATTATCCGCCCCTCGTCACAGTCGACCTCTATTGCCTCATCACATTCAAGCCGAGTCTCAAAACCCAGTTCATCGAGACGGGATTGGTGGCGACTCAGCACGCGCCGCAGAATGGGCGCCAACCGGCATTTTACCCGACGGCATTCCAATGCACCGCAATCGGACAGGGCCAGCTGATGGAGGTCTTCCACCAGCGCGGAGAGCCGCATGACCTCGTCATGATAAGACGCCAGCTGTGCCTCATCGGCCTCGACAATCCCGTCCAGGGCGGCTTCCAGCTCCGCCTTGAGCACCGCCAGCGGCGTTCTCAGTTCATGAGAAATATCGGCAATCCAACGGCGACGGGCCTGCTCATTGTCTTCAAGGGCCTGCGCTAGCCGGTTTACATCTCGCGCCAACTCTCCAACTTCATCCCTGTTTTTCGGTTTCAGCCGCACCGCAAAATTCCCCGCCGTCAGGGTGCGGGTCACGTTGCGAATGGCCAGCACCGGCGACACCAGATATTTACTGAAGGGAATGGCCAGCACCAGGGTTACGACGATGGCCAACAGGGCAATCAGGAAAAACTGCTGGCGCTGCTGGTTTGCGAACATATCGTCAAACGACGCGGTGACCAGACTGGCGTTGTCGATCCCCAGGTATCCGACGAGGCGATGCCCGTATTCTTCCCCCTTGCTTCCCTCATCCTCAAAGAGCGCTATCCACAACACCTTATCCGAGACGATACGCCCGCCGATCAGCAACTCTCCGCCTGCGTCCTTAAAAAGTAACTTGGGCGGGCGAACCGGTGGCGGAAGGGAATCGTTACGCCGCGGCGGCGGAGGCGGCCTTTGCGGCGTAAAGGTGGTTTTCAGCTCGGCAAAGGTGTGCACCACGTTGCGCCAATCGGCACTGCGCGGGTTGATCCAGTCAAGATCGCCGCGCCCGTGATAGGTATCGACGATTTCCTCGACGACGGGCGTTAACTGACCTTTTGCCTGGCGCTCGACATAACGACTGAAGCTGGTGTTGAAGGCAACCTGATTGGCAACAAAAATGGCTAACACCAGCAAGGTGTTAGCCGTCAGGAACATCAGAAATAATTTAACGCGTATGCTTAGTTTCATAAGGTCAATTTAAAGGGGGTTGCCCCGACTATCAAGGCCTTTAAGGCGTAAATTGTCGGGATCCGCACTCGCCGGATCCGGCACCCATTTGTTGACGCATTCCCTGTCTTGAATACAGGGGTCGGTTAAGGCGCCAAGGAAGGCCACCAAATCCCTGCGCTGCTCCGCATCCAAGCGGGCCGGACGAAACGGCGAAGCATCGAGCAAATCCAGTGCTTCGCGACTCGCTGCCAGCGCATCCAAGCTAAAATCGCCACAGCGCTCAGCGGATGCAAACTGGGGTAAACTGCAGGCCCCGCCGCGTTCAAAGAAGGCTTCCACGCTGCGACGCGGATTGACATAGTGAGCGACCACTTCTCCGAGATTTCTGTATACGCCGGCATGGGAATAAGGCGCGGTCGCCGCGACGTTAATCAGGCTCGGCACGCGGAAGGCAAAACGCGAGGTCGCCAAGGCGTCAACATTGCTCCTGCCGCTGTCGCCTGCGACCTTACTTTCATTCATCACCAGCTGCGGAAATGCCAGGTTAAAGAAGCCGTCGTTGGTCAGCCTGTCGCCGCTGTGACAATTGACGCAACCGGCGCCGCCCTCGTCGATTTGGCTGTAAAACAGTTTGGCGCCACGCTTTTGTGCGTCGCTAATGGCTTGCTTGTCGCCGCGCACGTACCTGTGCCATGGCGTGTTGACCAGTACCATGGAGCGTTGATACACGCCGAGCGCAAGGGCGATACGATCGAACGAGATGAGGGTTTCTGCCCCTTCCTGGCTGTTGAACGCGCGGCGAAACTCGCTGAGCCAATCGTTCGTCGCCAGTTCACCGGCCGCTTCGCCGTAATCGCCGATACGAGCAGCCAGGTGAGTCCTGATTTGCGCATTTTCGGCGTCCGGTAGCGCCTCACCGAGCATTTCTTCACGGGAGGTAACGGGGAATCCCGCAAGGGCCGACACCAGGCTTTCGCCTGCTGCTTCGTCGATAACGCCGAAGCCCGAATCCGGGGTACTGATCCCCGCGATCTCAACCCCGTCCTCAGTCGTTTGGGTAACGCGTTCGATGCGCCCGTCCCAGAACAGCGCCCGGGGATTCAAGCCGCTGTTGAACACGCTCGGTGCATTTCGGGGAATATTGAAATCGCCGTTTTGCGGGGTTCGTCCCCGTCCCAGCACATCGCTTTCAACGGCATTAACGCCAACGGAGAGTGAAAGACCGTCGGCCCCCGCCAGGGCCGGATGGTGACAGCTTGCACAGGCGACATTCTGTTCTCCGCCGAGCCCCTTGGAAAAAAACAGCTTCATGCCGAGCTCTGCAAGCGGTTCGGAAACCGCCGGTGCCGCGCCGGCTGCGGGGATCTGGCCGGTCAGTCCGCTGCGCCGGATAAGTGCCGCCAGCTCGGTATCAAGCGCGCTATTCAGTTCATTCGGGGCCGGTGTCGGAAGTGGGGGCGGACGACGAGCCGGCTCGGTTTGCATCGGCGCGGCGAATGCCGTACCCAGACTCAACTGCGCGCCGAGCACGGCTGCGCACAGTAACGTGGTTTGTGGGTTTTTCATAGTCGGGTCCTTCGGTTGTCTTGCCCTGACTATGAAAGGTAAATGTGCAAACAGGTGGTAAAAATGTGCAAAAAGTAAGGAAATGCGGCTAGGGACAATTCGCCGTCTTTTCTTCCTTCCTGAGCGTCAGCACCTCATACCCGGTTTCGGTCACCAGCACGGTATGCTCCCACTGGGCGGAAAGTTTTCTGTCCCGGGTAACCACGGTCCAGCCATCGTTCAATGTTTTTACCGCCGCCCTGCCCTGATTGATCATCGGTTCTATGGTAAAGGTCATGCCGGGTTCGAGCACCAGACCTTCACCGGGCCTGCCGTAATGCAGCACATCCGGACTTTCATGCATTTTTGCGCCGATACCGTGGCCGCAAAAATCCCTCACCACACTGTATCCGGCGGATTCTGCGTGTCGTTGAATTGCATGACCAACATCCCCCAAGGTGGCACCGGGACGTACCTGCGCTATCCCTTGCCACATCGCCTGGTAGGTTGTTGCAACGAGATTGGCGGCTTCTGCGGAAATGTCGCCGATACAGTACATCTTGCTCGAATCTGCAACATAACCGTTTTTTTCCAGTGTGATATCCACATTGACGATATCACCGTCGCCAAGTACCTGGTTCGGTTCCGGCATGCCGTGGCACACCACCTGGTTCAACGAGGTATTGATCGCAAACGGGTAATCGTATTGTCCCTTACTGGCCGGTCTGGCTAGCAATGTATCGACGATATAGCGCTCGACAAAATCATTGATCGCCATGGTTGTGACGCCGGGTACGACAAAGCCGTCGAGCGCCTCAAACACCCGGGCCAGCAAGGCGCCGGATCCGCGCATCAAGTCGATTTGCGCATCGGTTTTAATCACGGGTCTGGTCATCAACAAGCTCTTCCAATGTTTTGTCTTTGTTTTTCAGCAGCAGTTTAACCAGCTGTTGATAGTTCGCTTGCGGATGCAGTTCGGCCAGCAGGCCTATTTTGATCCAGTATTCGGCCTGGGCGTTAACGGATCGTGAAAATGCATCGCTCGCCTTACGCAGCTCCTCATGAAGCTGATCGGATATTTTTAAGATTCCCACACTCAACCTATATATAAAACATATATGTTTTATATATTAACCATATTGTGAAAATAAAAAAAGCGCACCAGGCGCTTTTTCGTTTTATACCGCAATCCGGAGTCTGAGCTTTTCTAGCCGGCCAGGATCATAGGCTTTAAAATCGCCTCGTTGGCGAGTATGTCTTTGTAGAGCGCCAGCTGGTTGCGTGCCCGATCCAGGTTATGGTTTTCCCTGTGAATGGCGAAGTAGTTATCGCCGTCCAGATGGTCGGTCAAAAAACGCATCCCGAGCATCAGCGCCATCACCTTGAAACCGAGCCAGAAACTGTGTTTTTCCCGCTCGGTGAGTACGTCCTTAAGCGGCGCCATATAGCCCTCTACCGTGGCAGCGAATATATCGGGGCGAACATGAACCTTATCGAGGTCGGTGGAATCTTCCGCTTCCGGTGAGCAGAAGGCCCGGGCCATGTCACCGAAGTCGAACATCCAGTAGCCCGGCATGCAGGTATCGAGGTCGATCACCGCCCGCGCCAGCGTGCCGCTTTTATCGAACAGCATATTGTTGATTTTGGTGTCGTTATGACAGGGACGCAGGGGAAGCTCCCGCATTGCTTTCGTGAGTTCATCGACCAGGGTCTGTTGCGACAAACAGAAATCGACGTCTTCGCGACAAGCGGCAACTCGCCCCTTGGGATCTTCCACCACCTTTGACTTGAAGGCGGCAAAACGCATCGCCAGATTATGAAAATCCGGGATCACCGTATGCAGTTGTCCGGCATCGAAGTCGCCAAGCGCGGCGGCAAAGCGACCGAACGCTCCCGCGGCCGTTTTGGCCTGCGCTGCGCTTTGTACAACCTCTTCGCTGTAGCTGTCGCGGATCAATTCCAGCGCGCGCCACACCTCGCCGTCCAAGAAAGAAAGGAACTTCCCTTCCCGGTTTGGCAGATGGCGGATAATTTCCAGCTCATAGGATCCTTCGGCACATTTCTGCGCCAGATGTTTTTCAATCAGGCGCGCATTATCCACAAGCTTTTGCGGCTCGGGAAAAACATGGGTATTGAGTTTTTGTACCACAATCGCCCGACCAGCGGCCTGCAGCAGCAGAGTGGTATTGATATGGCCGTTACCTATGGGTTTAATGGCCGCATCGTCGCCGGGTAAACCGAACTCTTGGGCTAAAATAGTGGCAAGGTGCTTTGTCATCATACTCGCTGTTCGTGGTGAAAAGGGGATTCCCCTTTCGGTCGTGTTCTAATTATTTTTGGGCCGATCCTAACCGAATGGCCTCTGTGGGCTGATACAGGGAAGAATGATACGCTAATTCGACAACGCTGTCAGCGCGGATGCATGGAATCCAGGCTAAAGGGAATAAGATTAAACAGGCTCTACCGCCAAGATAAGCCGCGTCTACCGTAATAAGCACGGCACAGCTTCATTGCTCAGGACAGAAACCTGACCCTTCGCTGCAAAAACGATATGGTAAACAGGGCCAATAGCCAAAACAGGCCTCCGCCGGAACCGCCATTGCCGCCCCCTGTTACGCCGGGTTGCGACGTCGATTGCTGGCCGACGTTAACCGTATATTGCGTTGAACTTGTCAATCCTTCGTTATCGGTCACCGTCAGAGATAAGGTATATTGGCCTGCGTTTTCAAACTTCACTTCGATGTCTTTTGCCGATGCATCCGTTATCACCGGGGCTCCGCTTTCACTTAATGCCCAGTGATAGCCGACAATTTCACCGTCGCTATCAAATGCGACGGAACGGAAGGCCACCGTATCTCCCACCTTAATATTGGTTTGTGAAGAGGTTATATGAACTTCGGGATAGATATCCTGACGAAATGCCTGCAAGTTAATGGTTTCGTCCAACTGACCCGAATCATCCGACACCTTGAAGGTGATAATGCCATCCTGATCGGTCACGACTTTGGTTATATCCAACCGAATATCCGCCCTGTGGTAACCGAAATATTCCTCGAGGGAAATATCCCTTGTGAGCCCCTGCTGCGGCCCTTCTATTTGAGTGACCTGCACATTCTGATATGGTGTTTTACTTTCGAACTGCAATGTGGCGTGCCAGGATTCCAGCTCATTTTTGGATTCTTCATACTCGACAAAGCGGCGACCAACTCGGGCGTTTTGCTCGTTCAGATACAGATAAAGGTCGATTGATGCGGTTCGATTGTAGTACTCTGCCCCGTTTTCCGTAATGCTCATGGTCAGATGTAAAGGTTCTCGACCCGAGTAGTAACGGTGATCAACGCCATCGAACTCTTTCAGACTTTGCTTCAACCGAATACGTAATTCTCTTTGCTGCCCTTCACCGACCAAAGTGAGGTCTAAAAAGTCGTTAAAAAAGCGCTCTTGTTGGTCATAGTAAGGCCATGCCGCGCTCAGGCTGATGTCCTGATTATTGAATTGATGACCTCCCGGAAGCGCTATAGGTACAATGGCTGTTTTCTGGGTAGAAATCACTATCGGCGCTTGCGGAATATCAATGAAAAACCCTTCTCCATAAGCGCTACCAGTTCGTTTCCCCACCAGCATATAGGCCCCGGTTTCAGCTCCCTTGGCAAATACACACACCGAATAAGGACTGACCAGATTAATATAATTATCACTGGTTTCAACTACGTCGCTATATGTGTTCAACGTGCCGTCATCATTAAACGAAAATGAATAAGAATCGCAGTAACTGCCCACCAGATAACTTTGTGCGCCCGCCACCTCCGGCCAGCTTATCTTGTATACATCATCTTCAATCCATTCATAGGTCAGATTCAACGGCATCCTAGTTTGGGAAGCTTGAGCTGTAGCTGGAAGAGCCTGACGTAATGCGCTTACCGCATCGGCGGCATCAGCCTCACCTTTCCCCTTACCGAAAGCAATTTCCTTGATTCGGTAATCTGGGTCTGAAAATACGTCTAATTTGGTGCAGGAGGGGCAGGCAGAATAATACGCCATCACTGAGATGGCTCCAGCCTCTTCAGCGACATACCCGTAGGGGATATGATAATCATGTTGGGTTCCTTGCCCCAATTCGTCATTTGCCAGGGTTTCCCTGTCATGCTCCAGCCCCAGATTATGCCCTATCTCATGAGCCATACTCTTACCGCCCAAATACCCCAATGTTACCGTTGAGAACATGCTGCCAAACCGCAGCGAACTGATAATATTTGTTTCCAAATCAAAGGATGTGGATATTGTTCCTCTCCCGACCGATTCCTCCCGTTCGGCACTCACAACGACAATCAAATCAGCATTAGCCGCATACATATATTGCGCCAGCAGATAGCCATAATAAGAATCTTGTAAATCAAACATATCCATTGGCTTATGAGTAGGGGAAATAGCCCGAATTTCCTCGGCACTCATGTCCACTTTCATGACTCCGGCAATCGAGGCTGTGTATCCCAACTGATTGGCCTCAAGCGCCCGGTTTAAATGACGTACACCTCCGGCAACGGAGTTCAGTAAATCCTTTTTGCTGTAAGCCAATTGTTCTTCCACGATTTCGTCGTACACAAACAATATCGCAAGATCTTTATCGAAATCCCGGGACACGCTATCTCCGACCGCATTCACTGACGCTTTCAGACTGACAGGCGTTTGAAGCGACTTATAAAAGCCGGGCGCAAGCCGGAGTTTATGTTGCGTCGATTCGATTTGCTTTTTCGTATCACGCTCTTCAACTTTGATCCCGCCCTTGTCTGCATCTTGGTTTCGCTGGTAGCTGATCTCATACTCACCCTTGGTCTGGCGCGAAACGGTGAGGCTGCCGCCGGGAATGGAAAATTCCGCATACATTTTGTTGCCGTTAAAAACCAATTGCCCTTCTGCGTTGTCAGCGGACAGAGACACCACCTTGGCGCGACCTTCAGGCTTCACGCTGTCGACGGTGAAAATAAATTGCTTATCGCTAAATGACAGGACGATCTCATCGCCCTTTTGGTGTTCGCGCGTTTGCAAAGCAGGATTAATCCGAATAGCCAACCTAGGTTCAGCCGTGGACGAAATAAAGCGCAGCCACCCGACGGCGAGATTGTCGTTTGTAAGGCTGGTACTCTGTGCTTCTACTCGAAGTACACCGAGTGAAAGTACGAAAAGAATCGAAAAAAGAAAGCGTTGCATCAAGTTCCCTTTATGAAAACAAAATCCTTTAATATCAATATATTATTAACATGTATGAAATTTTAAAATCAGAACAAAGTATAAATTTTGAACACAACAATATTGAGGCACGGCTAGCGTCGGACAAATTCAGGATCAGCTCGTCGACGAAAAAAGACCGCGTTACGCGGCCTTATCATTCAAGATGATGGCAGGGGATACTGAAGGTTTCGACGCCTTCGGAATTGAGACGAAGAATCGCATCCTTTCGTTCATCCTTCGACACGAACGCCAGGTAGAGGGTCGGCAGAGGATTTCTGTCGCTGAGACGCACATTTGGATAGAGTGCTGACACCTTTGCCATTTGCCTTACCAGATAACCACTGTTTTTAAAGGCGCCGGTTTGCAGACAATAGTCCAACGCGGGCGAGGTAACCATCGCAGACTCTTTCATACTGACTAAAGCCTCTTTCGTTTCAACCTGCAATTCGGGAACGTCTTCTTTCGTTGGCAGAACGCCTTCAGCGACGACTTCTTTATGCTGCGGCTTTTTTGTACCCGACTCATCCCTTGGATTTATAAATATAGGCTCAGCTGAAACCGACTGTGGCGCAACCGTCGCTGTTGTTGCAGCAGAGCTTCCCCCGAAACGATAACCCAAACCCAAATACGCGCCATACTGCCCGTCAATGGGTGAAGTAGCAAACAGATAACGGGCCCCCGCCTGCAGGTTCCAGTTATCTGTCATGCGATAACGTACTCTGAAGTCAGCGGAAGGGATCGCATCGTATTTGTCGAGCAAAATATTCTGTGTTCCGTCGTAATAGTTGAGCGTCAGCTCAGACAGAGAAAACTGCGCCCCGGCACCGAGCGTTATTCGCCAGTTGTCACCCAGATGCCAATTTTTATCAAGAGAAAGGCCCATCGTATCAACTGGCTTAACGAAAGGGATCGACAAGGCATCGCCCTTGAGACCGTCAAAACGGTTAAAGTCGAGCGTCAGGCCCCACCCCTCCAGTTCACCGAACATCAGGTTGGCCCCGACTCCATAAAAGGCTTTTTCTTCCCCATGACCTGCGGTTACGAAAACTTCACTCGCCTGCGCCGCCCCTCCACACAAAAGCAGCCCGAGTAGATAACAGCTCCTGCTGCTCGTCGTTACTTGTTTCATCGCCCTTCCTCATATGCCGGAGCCGAGCGCGCCGGTTATTATTATCTTCTTGTTTTTCGGTGATTTCATTTGCTCTATGGTTAATGTAGCTTGTTTTGGTAGTCAAGCCCAGCGAACCATACAAGGCAAAAAAAAGAGCGGTAACCAAGGCTAACCGCTCTTTTTTCGTAAGCTTGCTGTCAATGATCTTCGTTAACGATATTAACGTTGTATTTGGGAATTTCCACCACCAGGTCTTCGTCGGCGACGACGGCCTGACAGCCGAGGCGTGATTCGGGCTCCAGGCCCCATGCCTTGTCGAGCATGTCGTCTTCCAGCTCGTCGCTTTCTTCCAGCGAATCGAAGCCTTCACGAATGATCACGTGGCAGGTCGTGCAGGCGCACGACTTCTCGCAGGCATGCGGAATGCTGATGCCGTTTTTCAGCGCAACGTCCAGCACGGTTTCTCCGGATTTGGCCTCAATCGCGGCGCCGTTCGGGCACAATTCCTGGTGAGGCAGAAAAATGATTTGTGGCATGTTAAATCTCGTCTACTGAATGGCCCTTGAGGGCCTTTTTGATTGATGCATCCATCCGGCGCGCAGCAAACTCGCTGCTGGCCTGATCCACTTGTTCGATGGCGGCTTTAATCGCCTGCGCGTCGGTGGCGGTTTTACGCAGCTCATCCAGCTTGGCGATTTCCGCGTTCAGTTCCGCCAGTTCCTGGTCCGACAGCAAGGCGCTGTCGCTTGCCAGCGAGGCGTTCAGCGCTTCGATAACGCGCAGCGCTTCGACCTGCTGCTCCTTGAGCATCCGCGCCTGCATGTCTTCCTTGGCGTGACTCATGGAGTCTTTAAGCATCTGGGCAACCTGATCATCCGACAGGCCGTAAGACGGCTTGACCTGAATTTCCGCCTGCACGCCGGTGGATTTCTCCATCGCCGATACGTTCAGCAAACCATCGGCGTCGACACTGAAGGTCACGCGGATATGGGCGGCGCCGGCAGCCATCGGCGGTATGCCCTTAAGGCTGAATTTAGCCAGGCTGCGGCAGTCGTCGACCAGTTCACGCTCGCCCTGCAGCACGTGCAGCGACATCGCGGTTTGACCGTCTTTAAAGGTGGTAAATTCCTGGGCCCGCGCCACCGGAATTGTGGTGTTGCGCGGAATGATTTTCTCGACCAGACCGCCCATAGTTTCAAGGCCCAGCGACAGCGGCAGTACGTCGAGCAACAGCATATCTGAATCGGGCTTGTTGCCGACCAGAATATCCGCCTGTATCGCGGCGCCGATCGCCACCACCCGATCCGGGTCAATCGAGGTCAGCGGCTGTTTGCCGAAGAACTCACCGACCTTTTCACGCACCACCGGCATTCGGGTAGAACCGCCGACCATCACCACTTCCAGCACCTCGTCTTTGTCGATTGCGGCGTCTTTCAGTGCGCGGCGGCAGGCGCGCAGGGTTTTCTTCACCAGTTCGTCACTGAGTGCGTCAAACGCCTCGCGGGTCACCACTATGGTATTATTCTCGCCGTCGACCTCGAGGCCGACGTTCACGGTTTGGTACTGGCTGAGCGCCTCTTTACAGGCCCTGGCCTTGTTACTGAACAGGCGCAACTGGTGTGGTGTCAGGGTTGCAAGGCCGAGTTCGCTCTTAAACAGGTTCACCAGCAGCGCGTCGAAGTCGTCACCGCCGAGGCTGGAATCACCGCCGGTCGCCAGCACCTCGAACACGCCCTTGTTAAGGCGCAAAATCGAAATATCGAAGGTACCGCCGCCGAGATCGTAAACCGCAATCACCCCTTCCTGACCTGAATCCAGGCCATAGGCGACGGCCGCCGCGGTCGGCTCGTTGAGCAGACGTAATACCTTGAGCCCTGCCAGCTCGGCCGCATCCTTGGTGCCCTGGCGCTGGGCGTCGTCGAAATAGGCTGGCACCGTGATCACCGCCCCCGAGATCTGATCGCCGCCGAAGCTGGCTTCGGCACGTGCCTTGAGGGTTTTCAGTATTTCACCGGAGGCCTGAATGGGATTAATGTCACCCGCAACCGTCGAGATAGCCAGCGCACCGTGCTGTTCAGTAAATTCGTAGGGAAGCTGGCCACAACTGGCGAGAATTTCCTGCTGGCTTTTGCCGAGGAAGCGCTTAACCGACACCAGCGTATTGGCCGGATCCAGCACCGCCTGATCGCGTGCCTCGTGCCCCACTATCACCTCTTCGGCGGTATAACGGACGACAGAGGGCAACATCGCGCGGCCGCTTTCGTCGGCCAGAGTTTTTGCTTCACCGCTCAATACGGACGCCACCAGGGAATTGGTGGTACCGAGATCGATACCGATGGCCAGTTTATGTTCGTGTGGTGCCGCGCTCTGCCCCGGCTCAGCAATCTGCAATAATGCCATTTGCTATTGAATTACCTGTGTTCATTCGGTCGAACCCGCCGCGAAGGCTGGTCCGCCAGGATTAATCGTCAAAAAGCATGTCTTCGATGCGCGCCAGTTCTTCGCGCAACTTATAGACAAATTTTAGCTTACGAACCTTGTCTGCCGCTTTTTCCAGTTGCTCCGGCTGCTGGCCTGCAAGCAAGGCCGACAGCTCGGCGCTGTATTCGCTGTCGAGACTGCGAATATGGGATTCAAATGCTGCAATGGCCGCATCCGGATCTGCCGCGTCGCGGATCTCTTCCAGCTCCTCGCGCAACTCCATCTGCTGCATCAGGAAAACCGGATCCTGCAGGGTTTGCTGCTCGCCGCGAATATCGACGCCCAGTTCCGCCAGCATGTATTCGGCGCGCTTGAGCGGATGCTTCAAGGTTTCCAGCGCATCGTTTATTTCAGCGGTTTTCTGCACCGCCAACAGCCGCTCACGCTCGCTGGCATGGCTGTGTCTGTCGGGATGTACCGCGCGCTGCAGTTCCAGGTAGCGCTGGTTCACCGTCGCCAGATCCACGTCATAACCGACCGGAATAGAAAAAAGTTCGAAATAGCGCATAGTCGTGTTCGCCTGTGATTCGCCAAATACAGCAAAGCCCCACGGCTGCAGGGCTTATGCGTCAGGATTGCTTCGAAGCTTAGACGGTGAAGCTTTCACCACAACCGCATTCACCGGACTGGTTCGGGTTGTTGAACTTAAAGCCTTCGTTCAAGCCTTCTTTGGTAAAGTCGAGCTCGGTGCCGTCGATGTAAACCAGGCTCTTGGCGTCAACGATGATCGTCACCCCTTTTTCTTCGAAGGTTTCATCCCCTTCGGCCAGTTCATCGACAAACTCCAGTACATAGGCAAGGCCGGAACAGCCGGTGGTTTTCACCCCGACACGCAGGCCGATGCCCTTACCACGATTGGCTAAAAATGCCCTTACCCGATCTGCTGCCGCATTCGTTAAAGTGATCGCCATCGCTCGTCTCTATTTACCGTGTTTGCTTTTGTAATCCTGGATCGCCGCCTGAATAGCGTCTTCCGCCAGAATAGAACAATGGATCTTCACCGGTGGCAGTTCCAGCTCGGCGCTGATGTCGGTGTTCTTGATCTGGGCGGCTTCGTCCAGGGTTTTGCCCTTCACCCACTCGGTCACGAGTGACGAAGAAGCGATCGCGCTGCCGCAACCGTATGTCTTAAACTTGGCGTCTTCGATCACACCGTCGTCAGAGACCTTAATCTGCAGCTTCATTACGTCGCCGCAGGCCGGAGCGCCGACCATACCGGTGGCGACATTCGGATCGTTTTTGTCGAATGAACCTACGTTACGTGGGTTTTCAACGTGATCGATTACTTTATCACTGTATGCCATAACTCTTTACCTCAATTGCTCACCAAGCCAGGGCTTAGTGGTGTGCCCATTCAACGGAATCCAGATCCACGCCGTCCTGGAACATTTCCCACAGCGGCGACATTTCGCGCAGGCGGCCGATCGACTCTTTAATCAGTTTGACCGTGTAGTCGATTTCTTCTTCCGTGGTAAAGCGACCGATGCTGAAACGGATCGAGCTGTGCGCCAGCTCATCGTTGCGACCCAAAGCACGCAGTACGTAGGAAGGTTCCAGGCTGGCCGATGTACAGGCCGAACCGCTTGATACCGCAATGTCCTTCACCGCCATCAGCAAGGATTCACCCTCAACAAAGTTGAAGCTGATATTGACGATGCCCGGCACCGAATGTTCGGGACAGCCGTTGAAATACACTTCTTCCATATCCATGATGCCGTCAAGCAGACGCTTACGCAGCGCGCTGATATGGGCGTGATCTTTGTCGAATTCTTGTTTGGCGATGCGGAACGCCGTACCCATGCCGACGATTTGGTGAGTCGCCAGCGTACCCGAACGCATACCGCGCTCGTGACCGCCACCATGCATCTGCGCTTCCAGACGGGCACGCGGCTTACGACGTACGTACAGGGCGCCTATGCCCTTAGGACCGTAGATCTTGTGACCTGAGAAAGACATGAAATCCACTTTCAGTTCCTGCAGGTCGATCATTACCTTACCGGCGCTTTGCGCGGCATCGACATGGAACATGATCTTACGCTCGCGGCACATCTCGCCGATGGTCGCGATGTCCTGAATAACACCCAGTTCGTTGTTGACGTGCATCACGCTCACCAAAATGGTGTCGTCGCGCATCGCCGCTTCCAGCTTTTTCAGGTCCAGCATGCCGTTGGTTTCAACGTCCATATAGGTCACTTCGAATCCTTGACGCTCCAGTTCGCGACAGGTATCCAGCACCGCCTTATGCTCGGTTTTCACCGTGATGATGTGCTTGCCTTTCTTTTCATAAAAATGCGCGGCACCCTTGATGGCCAGGTTGTTTGACTCGGTGGCGCCGGACGTAAATACGATTTCGCGCGGGTCGGCGTTGATCAGCGCAGCAATATCATGGCGCGCTTGATCGATGGCTTCTTCCGCCTGCCAGCCGAAACGATGTGAACGCGACGCGGGATTACCAAAGTTGCCGTCCATCGTCAGGCATTGCATCATTTCTTCGGCAACGCGCGGATCGACCGGCGTAGTTGCTGCGTAATCTAAATAAATCGGTAATTTCATCTTTTTCTCCACGCCCTGTCAGCTTACAACTGGCAACTTACTTGAATATTTTCTAATGCGTTAACTGTGTCTTTCAGCGACTTATCCTGACGCTGCGCGACTTGCTGTACGTCCGACTTGGTAACCAGCTCGGCAAGACTGATGTTATTTAAAAACTCTTCGATACGTTCGCTGAGTTCAGACCACAGGGTATGGGTTAAACAGCGGACGCCGCTCTGGCATCCCCCCTCGGCCCCGTGGCAACGGGTTGCATCGACGGATTCATTTACCGCCGCAATCACATCACCCACGGAAATTTCAGCGGGCGCTTTACCCAGCAGATAACCCCCGCCCGGTCCGCGCACCGAACTCACCAGGCCCTGTTTGCGCAAACGGGCAAACAACTGCTCCAGGTAAGACAGGGAAATTTCCTGACGCTCGGATATATCGGCAAGGGTCACGGGCCCTACACTGGCGTGCAGCGCAACATCCAGCATCGCGGTCACCGCATATCTGCCCTTTGATGTTAACTTCATACTTGCCCCCAAACAGTTAAGAGTGCGAATTTTAATTACCTGACTAACAGAGTCAAGTATTATCCCCCGTCTTCGCATCAATACCCGAGTTAAATACTCAGGTATTTAAATTGTAATTACCTGAGTATTTTAGTCAAGTATTAATCTGTCTATTTGATCGACTTATTGATGGACGTCAGGATCCCGCGCAGAATGTTGAGCTCCTGATCTTCCGGGCGGGCCCGGTTGAACATGCGCTTCAGCTTGGTCATCACCATGCCCGGGTGCTGCTTGATAATAAACCCGGTGTCTTTAAGGGTTTGTTCCAGATGTTCGTAGAACAGCGCCATCTGTTCTGCGCTGGGGTATACGGTGGTGTCTTCCGCAGGGGCTTGCTCCTGACCGGCTAAAAACGCCATGCGCGTTTCATAACACAGGGTTTGCACCGCCATCGCCAGGTTCAACGAGCTGTATTCC
>JBNKEN010000264.1:0-3844 GCA_050288805.1 Pseudoalteromonas sp. | reverse complement strand
GTCTCGAAGAAGCCGCCAAGCGTGACCACCGTAAAATTGGCAAGCAACTCGACCTGTATCATATGCAGGAAGAAGCCCCTGGAATGGTGTTCTGGCACAACGACGGCTGGAGCATTTACCGTGAACTGGAAGACTTCGTTCGTGAAAAACTGCGCGAATACAATTACGAAGAGGTAAAAGGTCCGTTGATGATGGACCGCGTGCTGTGGGAAAGATCGGGTCACTGGGACAAATACGCCGATGCCATGTTCACCACGGAATCGGAAAAACGCGAATATGCCATCAAGCCGATGAACTGTCCGGGTCACGTGCAGATCTTCAACCAAGGTCTTAAATCGTATCGCGACCTGCCGCTGCGTATGGCCGAATTCGGCTGTTGTCACCGTAATGAGCCGTCCGGTGCGCTGCACGGTTTGATGCGCGTTCGCGGCTTTACCCAAGACGACGCCCATATCTTCTGTACCGAAGAGCAAATCCTGGATGAAGTATCGGCCTGTATCAACATGGTATACGACACCTATTCGACCTTCGGTTTCCAGAATATCGTGGTGAAGCTGTCGACCCGTCCGGAAAAGCGGATCGGCGAAGATGAACTTTGGGATAAGGCTGAAAAGGCGTTGGCCGAAGCACTCGACGCGAAAGGCATTGAATTCGAATACCTGCCCGGCGAAGGGGCGTTCTATGGTCCTAAGATCGAATTTACCCTGTACGACTGCCTTGACCGTGCGTGGCAATGCGGCACCGTACAGCTAGATTTCATGCTGCCGGGCCGACTGGGTGCTACATATGTTGCTGAAAACAACGAACGTCGTACGCCGGTGATGATCCACCGTGCCATTCTGGGTTCAATCGAACGTTTCATCGGTATCCTGACCGAAGAATACGCCGGTTTGTTCCCAACTTGGCTTGCGCCGAAGCAGGTGGTGCTCATGAACATCACCGACAAGCAGGCGGATTATGTGCAGGAAATTGTACAAAAATTAAATAAAGTTGGAATTCGCGCTGCTGCTGACTTGAGAAATGAGAAAATAGGCTTTAAAATTCGCGAGCATACTTTAAAACGCATTCCATATTTGCTGGTCGTAGGTGATCAGGAAGTGGAACAGCAAGAAGTAGCTGTGCGAACTCGCACGGGTGAAGACCTGGGCAAATTTAAAGTTGACGATTTTATAGCTAAAGTTAGCGACGAGATTAAAAATCGACAATAATAAAAATCAGGGTGTGACCGGGTATGCGTTACACCCTTTTTGTATTTTGTATTCTTGGAGGAACGTACCATTAGAGGCGGCAAGAAGGGCCAAGTGGCTCAGAAGAATCGTATCAACGAAGAAATTACAGCAAACGAAGTTCGTTTGATTGACGCAGACGGTGAACAGGCCGGTATCGTATCTTTGGACGCAGCGCAGGCGATGGCCGATGAAGCAGGTTTAGACCTGGTTGAAATCAGCCCGAACGCCGAGCCGCCGGTGTGCAAGGTGATGGACTACGGTAAGTTCCTTTTTGAGAAAAGCAAAGAACAAAAAGAACAGAAGAAAAAACAGAAGCAAATCCAGATTAAAGAGATCAAATTCCGTCCTGGTACGGATGAAGGCGATTATCAGGTTAAGCTTCGCAGTTTGCGTAAGTTCCTCGAAGCAGGCGATAAGGCGAAGGTCACAATTCGCTTCCGCGGCCGTGAAATGGCTCACCAGGAAATCGGTATCGAGTTGTTAAACCGCATCAAAACTGATTTGGAAGATATTTCTCAAGTAGAATCCTTCCCGAATCGCGTAGAAGGCCGTCAGATGATCATGATGATGGCGCCAGTGGCAAAAAAACAGTAAACTACGCGCTTTAAAGAATTTAGCTCGGGTCTGCAAGTAAAACGTCTGTTTTCACCCGTGCTAACCGGTCTAAGTAGTATTGTCTTTGTTTATACAAGGAAATGCTCACCGGAACTTAGGTAGTAAGTGTGGCCTTTGAAAGTGGCTAGCGAAAGCGACCCCGCCTGCTTACTGATGTTAATCGCAATATCAATTGGAGTTATTGCAAATGGCTTATAAGCTGAAAACTCACCGCGGCGCTGCCAAGCGTTTCAAGAAAACTGCCTCTGGCGGTTTCAAGCGCAAGCAGTCGCATCTTCGTCACATTCTGACCAAGAAATCGTCTAAGCGTAAACTACACCTACGTGCTAAGTCCATGGTTCACAAAAATGACCTGGGTCTTATCAACCGTATGTTACCATTCGCTTAATAGGGGTATAGAATAATGGCAAGAGTTAAACGCGGTGTTATCGCACGTGCACGTCACAAGAAAGTATTAAAGCAAGCTAAAGGTTACTACGGAGCACGTTCACGTGTTTACCGCGTAGCTTTCCAGGCAGTTACTAAAGCGGGTCAATACGCTTACCGTGACCGCCGTGCTAAGAAACGTACTTTCCGTCAACTGTGGATCGCACGTATCAATGCAGCTGCTCGTCAAAATGGTCTGTCTTACAGCCGTTTCATCGACGGTCTGAAAAAGACATCTGTTGAAATCGATCGTAAGATCCTGGCAGATATCGCTGTTTATGACCAAGTTGCATTCGCAGCACTTGTTGCAAAAGCTAAAGAAGGCCTTGCTGCCTAAGCCTTTGATTCAAGTACCCTAAGAAAAGGAGCCTTTCGGCTCCTTTTTTAATGCCCGGATATCGGCAGCATTTGCTCAGCGTGATTTAAGTAACACCTTGTCGAGCATTCGCGTCGACATAATCCGCCGTAAAAAGCCAAACAGGTAGGTCGGCTTGGTCACATAATAGCGCGGTCTGGCTTTTTTACTTTCGATGGCGTGTAACAGGCAGCGGTGAACGGCTTCCGGCCCAAGCGTAAAAGGCTGTGGGGCATCGACTTTTTCCAGACGTTGTTGCTGTTTGAGATAGTTATCCCTGTGAGCGCTTCGTTCAATATCAATACCCGCACCAAAGAATGCCTTGAGTGCATTGGCGCGGAACTGAGAAACGATAGGTCCGGGCTCTATTAAGGAAACTTGGATGCCACTTCCGTGTAATTCAAGGCGCAGGGTATCGGTGAGGCCTTCTAGTGCGAATTTGCTCGCATTATAGGCGCCACGATAAGGCAGGGTTACCAGGCCGAGCACCGATGAATTTTGGATAATGCGGCCATGCCCTTGTAGACGCATCTGTTTTACCGTCAGACAGGTCAATGTGTGCCAACCGAACAGATTGGTTTCAAATTGTGCTCTCAGCGCCTGGGTTGGCAGATCTTCAACCGCCCCGGGCTGGCCGTATGCACCGTTATTAAACAGTACATCCAAAGTTCCGCCGGTAATATCAAGCGCCTTTTCAAGCCCTTGACTGATGCTGAGCTCATCGTTCAGGTCAAGTCGGACGCAATGAAGTCCTTCACGTTGTAGCCGCGCGACATCATCATCACTGCGAGCGCTGGCAACCACAAGATAGCCTGCGTCGTGTAGCGCCTTGGCGCAATAATAACCGATACCGCTTGAGCATCCGGTGATCAATACTGACGTCATTGTTCTTCCAATAATCTATTATTTGGCAACACCTTAGGGAGATGCGAAGGCAAGGTCAACAGAAATGGTATGTGAACTTGAATAAAAGACGGTTCGACGCAGTTTGTTACCTTAACCTGTTCCAATTGATATACTTTCCAGCATTATAAAATACCGGAACCAGATCATGATCCCGAGCTTACTGTTGGCGTCTGCCATTTTAGCCGAACCTCATTTACCGCCGCTGACGCCCTGGCAGGGTAACAGCCAGGCTTTGATGCAACAATCGGGGCCGCTGACAACGGATTTTGAATTAAGCCGCGGCATAGCGTCACCGGACTACACGGCGACCATG
>JBNKEN010000263.1:0-12605 GCA_050288805.1 Pseudoalteromonas sp. | reverse complement strand
TGGTTAAGCGCTAACCTTGGCTCAGATGAAGGCGGGGTACTCCCGCCCTCGTATTCTCATACCCCCCGAAAAAACTTTAGGCTGAAAAGCTCGCCAAACTGGCGTATAATCTGCGGCCCTAATTTTGGCCGCAGGTTTTTCCGATGAATTTCAAATCTTTCAGCTTTGCTCCCGCGCTTTTAAAGGCGTTGGATGAACTCAACTTCGAGACTCTGACGCCTGTTCAGCGGGTGGCTATCCCGCCGGTTCGCAAGGGAAGCGACGTGCTGGCAAGCGCCCAGACGGGAACGGGTAAAACCGCCGCATTTGCATTGCCTCTGCTGCAAAAGCTGCTGGATGACGCCGATGCATCCGGTACGTTGCGCGTGCTGGTTTTGGCGCCGACCCGAGAGCTGGCGGAACAGATCGCGGAAAACTTTCGCGCCTTCGGTCGTTACACCGAACTGCGTGTTGCTCAGCTGGTGGGCGGCGTAAACCATGCGGGGCAGGCACAACAACTGAAAGACGGCTGCGATATTCTGGTAGCCACCCCCGGGCGTTTGCTCGACCATTTGCGTCTTGGCAACCTGAGCCTGGCCGATGTACGCCACCTGGTTCTCGACGAAGCGGACCGGATGCTGGACATGGGCTTTATCGAAGAAATCCAGACCGTCATGAGCCACTGCGCCGATGAGCGCCAGATCCTGCTGTTTTCCGCGACCTTCCCGTCGGCCATCAAGCAGTTTGCCTCCAAGGTGCTGAAACAGCCCGAAATTGTGACCGTCAGCCCGCAGAACAGCACGGCGCAAACGGTGCACCATGTGGTCTATCCGGTGGAGCAGAAACGTAAGCAGGAGCTGCTGTCTGAGCTCATCGGCCGTAAGAACTGGCGTCAGGTACTGGTGTTCGTCAACATGAAAGAAACCGCCGATGAACTGGTGCGCGAACTGAATCTCGACGGCATCACCGCGGTGGTCTGTCACGGCGATAAAAAACAGGGCGCCCGACGTCGTGCCCTGCGCGAGTTTAAGGAAGGCAAGGCGCGGGTGTTGGTGGCCACCGAGGTGGCCGCGCGCGGCATCGATATCGTCGGTTTGCCGCGGGTGATCAACGTGGACGTGCCTTATCTGGCCGAAGACTATGTTCACCGCATCGGACGTACCGGTCGGGCCGGGAAAATCGGTCAGGCGATCTCCTTCGTCAGTCGCGAAGAAGAACACAGCCTGTTTGAAATAGAAAAGTTGATCGGGCAAAAGATCAAGCGTGTGGTGCAACCCGGCTATGAGGTCGCCAGTCGTGACAGCCTGCTGAAAGGGATCGCCGGTAAGGCGAGCCATCAACGCCGTGGCGCACGCACCAACCGCCCCGGCGGTCAGGCCAGTGCAGAGGCCAGGGCGAAAAACCGCAGCCGCATCTCCTTGGTGCGCAAACAGCTGAAAGGCGAAAAATTAAAACTTAAATAATTTCCATCATTAACAGGGCCGTTTTTACGGCCTTGTTTTCAAAAACTTAACAAGTTAATTTATTTAGTTTACAATCTCGGCCGCGAACTGGCTTCGAATATATATGGATATAAAGGTTGTAAATGATAAGAATAATAAAACCGGTGCTGGCACTGCTGTCGTTGCTGACACTGGGCGTTGCCCACGCTTTCCCGCCCACGAAAACCTTTGAACTGGTGCATCAGAATGCGGAAATTACCCTCGACGGTGAGCTGGAAGCGAGCTGGAAAAACGCGACACGCATTGCCATCGGCTACCAGGACGAACCCAACGAAAAGGCGAAACCGCCGGTAAAAACCGACGCCTACCTGTTCGAGGACGGCGAGTACCTCTACGCAGCCTTTGTGGCGGAAGACGCCGAGCCTCAGCAAATTCGCGGAGCGCTCAGGGACAGGGACGCCCTGTGGCAGGATGACTTTGTGGCCTTGTTTATCGATACCTTCAACGACGAACGCAGCGGCTACGGTTTTTACGTTAATCCGTTTGGCGCCCAAGGCGACACGCGAATGACGGATGTCGACGGTTGGGTCAATGATCCGTCCTGGGACGGGATCTGGCAAAGCGTCGGCGTTATCAACGCAAACGGCTATGTGGTCGAAATGCGGATTCCCTTGTCGGCTTTGCGCCTGCCCGATACCAGGGGCGCGATGACCTGGGGCATTTCCGTGCAGCGCAATTATCCCCGTGAGGTGCTGTACGAGCTGTCGAGCGTGGGCTATGAAAGGGATATCAAATGCAGTTTCTGTCAGTTCGACAAACTAACCGGGCTGGCTGATCTGAAACAAAGCGCAAATCTGCAGCTGACACCTCACCTTACGGTGGCGAGAAACGACGTAAAGCCGGACGACCGATGGCTTAACGGAGACGTGGAGGCCGAGCCGGGTTTGGATCTGCGTTGGCGGGTAAGCCAGGATTCGGTACTGAATGCGACACTGAACCCCGATTTTTCGCAGGTCGAAGCCGATGCCGCCCAGCTTGACGTCAACACCGCGTTTTCGCTCTATTATCTCGAGAAACGCCCCTTCTTCCTCGACGGCGCTTCCTATTTCGATACCGAGCAGTTTGAACTCTTTTACAGTCGCACCATTGCCGAACCCAATTACGGCCTGAAATGGACCGGTAAAACCAACGGCCACAGCTATGGTGTGGTGGTCGCCGACGACCAAAATACCTCCGTGGTGGTGCCGGGTAAGTTCTATTCGTCGCTCGCCTACCTTGGCAACGACAGCGATGCGTTGGTAGGACGCTACCAGATGGACGTGGGAGAGCGTAATCATCTCGGGGTGATGACCACTCATCGCCAGGGTGAGGACAATTACCGCAACAGTTTGATTTCCGTCGACGGCAGTTACTGGTTTGGCACAAACGACAGCGTGCAATATCAGCTTGCCTGGTCGGATACCGAAAACTCTGATTTATTAATGGATTACACGCAAAAGCGGATGCAGCGGGATCATGCCTTTAAGGTGGGCTATTCACGCGCCACCGGCGATCATGCGCTGTATGCAAGCTATGAGGATGTCGGTGAAGATTTTCGTGCGGATCTCGGTTACAAGGCGCAGGTCGATTTTCGTAAGCTGGAAATCGGCGGCGGGCAAACCTGGTACGGCAACGAAGGGAGTCGCCTGACCCAGTGGTCCTATGATATCAACTGGGATAAAACCTATGATCAGGGCGGCACTAAGCTGGAAGAGGAATACGATGCCAGCTTTGCCCTTGAGGGACACCTGCAATCGAGGTTTTCACTCGGCTATGTGCACCGCAGCAAGAACTATTTCGGCGAGTTTTACAACCAGAATCGTGTCTACAGTTCGAGTGGTTTCCAGCCCCATAAGGATGTACGTTTCACCCTTTGGGCGGCGTACGGCAGCGATATCGACTATGCCAACGGCCGTCCCGGAACCGAACTTGAGATAGAACCCGAACTGTCCTGGGATATCAACGGCCACTGGCAGGTCAAACTGTTTCACAGTTATAACCGCCTCGATGCCGAAGGCGAACGGGTATTTACGGCGAATCTCACCGATTTCAGGGTCAACTATAAGTTCGACATGCGCAGCATGGTTAAGTTGATCCTCCAGTTCGAGGATGTCGATCGTAACCCGGAGGCCTATTACTATTACCGGGTTAATAAAATCAACCGTAGTTACGGCAGCCAGTTGGTCTACTCCTATAAGATCAACCCGCAAACCCTGTTTTATCTCGGCTATTCGGATGCCGGTTTCCAGGATGATTCACTGGACGGCCTGACCCGCGACCGGCGCAGCTTCTTTACCAAGCTAAGTTACGCCTGGCAGTTATAGTCCGACCTGATGCACTAAGGCATAAAGGCCCCGCTCTGTCGCGGGGCCTTTAACCTGTTTTAACTTGTGCTGACACTGTTTTACATTTGCTGCACTACACTGAGTTCACAGACTACTCATAATGGCAAATCATGATGAAACGGCATCTTTTACCCTGTCTGGTTGTAGTAATATTGGCCGCGTACGCGTCACCGGGACTGGCGCGTCCGGGCGGAGATCCCGATAACAGGTTGAAGGATAAACATGATAACCGCGCTCACCATAAGCGGGTACATGTCGTTCGCAAACCCACTTATTTTGTGGGGCACACGGTAAACCAAATTCCGGGCACCAGTATCAGCCTGAGTGTTGGCAATCGCCATGTCTGGTTTCATCTCGGTACCTTTTTTGAACATTATGAACGCGGCTACCGGGTCGTCAGGGCACCGGTGGGCTTAAGCATGATCACCTTACCGCCGGGTTATCGCCGCATGGTGATAGGCGGAAACACCTACTTCTATCTTGAAGGAAACTATTACCTTTACGACGGACGGTTGAATCATTATGTGGTGGTGGAGCCGCCCAACGTGATCAATGAGCCCGTGGTGTATGACGGTGAATACCACCCCGGAGAAGTATATTCGCGCCTGCCGCTCGGAGCCAGGCCGATAGAAATCAACGGGATCCAATACTTTAAGTATCAGACGCTGTATTTTCTTCCCCAGGTCATCGACGGCGAAGTCAGCTATCTGGCGCTGAGGCTGGATTAGCCGACCTGTTACGCTGTGAATGCGGGGTCGCGAGGTAAAGGTCAGTCGTCCCCGCGCTGCTCCAGTTCACGCGCAATTTGCTCTATCTTGCTGATGAAGGCCTCTTTTTCGTTATTGTGCTCGTAATCCAGGTGGTAGGTGTTGTGAAAGCCGTAGCGCATCAATACACCGTTGCCCTTGAGATAGAGGGTGTAACCGTCAACGTCGGAAAAGGCGATAATTCCCTGGTAGAGTTTTCCTTCCTCGGTTTGTTCTCCCTTTTGCTGGATCAGCTCATACACGCCCAGCAGCTTTTTCGTATCTATATCGTTTTTCATAACATCATTTACCTTGGCCGGGTTGGACATTCTGCCGATAGCGAAAACGGATCCGCTATACTATATCTTTAGCATCATTGGGTGGAACATGCTAGGTTATTGTTATGAAAAATAACGGGTTATTTCTATGCATCGAAACACTAAACCAGGCGCTACGGTGTGTGGCGATGATATAGCAGGGCCCAAGGAAGATATGCGAAGCGATGGCAATACAGCGTGATCTTTATTTGCATTTAATCGGCACCGCGTCGGGCACCCCGAGCAAGCAACGCAATGTGTCCGCCACGGCCCTCAGTTTCGAGGGGATTAAGCCCTGGTACCTGGTCGACTGCGGCGAAGGCACCCAGCACAGGTTACTGCACAGCCCTCTGTCGCTCTATCACCTGGAAGCGATATTTATTACCCACCTGCACGGCGACCATTGTTATGGTTTGCCCGGATTGCTGGCATCGACCGCGATGCAGGGGCGTACCGCACCGCTGACCCTGGTTGCGCCGCAAAGCGTGATCAACTTTGTGCACGGGGCGATTGTTCACACCGAACTCGGGCTCGACTATGAACTGCATTACCGGGCACTGGAAGAAATCGACGGGGCGCTTGAGTTTGAGCGTGTCGCGGTTGAATTGATAGCATTGCAACATAGGGTGCCGAGCGTGGGGTTCAAATTCACCGAACGTAAGGTGCCGCTGAAACTCAAGCTCGACAAACTGCTCGCGGACGGTATTGAATCGGGTCCGCATTTTAACCGTTTGCAACGGGGTGAAAATGCGACATACCGCGGCAAGGAACTTGCCAGCGCAGACTATACCTTTGCCAGCTGGGAAGCTCGACGCGTTATCATTTGCGGCGACAATGAAAGGCCCTCGCTTTTGCTGCCTTATGTCGAGGATGTGAGTCTGGTCTGCCACGAGGCAACCTTTACCTGTGCGGACCTGCACCGTATCGGATTTCATACCGGACACAGCGACGCCAAAAGGGTGGCGCAGTTCGCCGAGCAGGCAAATCTGCCGGCCCTGGTCCTGACTCATTTCAGTGCGCGCTATCATGATGAGTCAGGAGTCGGACTGCTGGAACAAGAGGCGAGGGCGCATTTTCATGGTGCTTTGTTCCTGGCCGAAGACGGCATGGTGATCGCCATGGACACGGGAGGAAACAGCAGCATCCGGGAATAGGCTTAAAACTGTGCCTGTATGCCGAGAGTCAGCAATTTTTCATTCGCCACAGATTCATTCTTAATATCCGAGTACACCAGTGTTCCCCTGAAAGAGTGACCTTTGAAAATATAACTGAGCTCGACATCTAACCGTTCGTTGGTTGCCGCCAATCCGTTAAATCTCTGATAACGGGCGATGGGTCTGAACCCGGTGTTTTCGGCATTCGGAAAAAAGACTGCTGCCAGTATCATATACCCCTCGCCCTGTCGCAGAGGGTCCCGCTGCTCATAATCGTAATCATAATAGGCGCCTTCCAGGGTATAAACCTGTTTTGCGATGCGCTTTTCTAGCAGTAAATCGATGAAAAGGCCGGTGTAATCACCGTATAGGCCTTGATCCTCGGCGGCATCGGGCTGCGTTTGCAAGGTCACCCCAACAGACAGTATGTCCTTCTCGCCGTAATAGGTGCTCGAATGAAAGTAGCCAGGTTCGGTATCCCAGAAGGCGTAACGTAGCGTGCCGGAGAAAAGCTTACCGTCGTTTGTCAAAGGGCGGCCGTTGAACAGCCCGATTTGATATTTGAAGCGTTCGCCGTGCAAAAGACCCCAGAGTGTCACGCCTTCTTCACGCCCCGCATTGACCGGCAATATGTTGTTGATAGCCACCGTGGTCGGGTAATACCAGGCGCCCATAAAATCAACGCCGCTGATATTGGCCCGGTCGGACGGGGGTAAATGGCGCCCTGCACGAATGTTGAGCGTGGGATTGAATTCGTAATTCAAAAAGGCGTCCATCACCCTAACTCCGTTCGCATCATTATAGTTAAAATTCAGATCGACGGATAACGGATCGCTGATGGTTGCGCCGGTAAAAAGCAACACGCTGGGAATATCAAATTCACTGGTATCTGCTTCTTGGGCAACCGTATAGGTGCCGCGCATCGAGCCCCCGAGGTGCACGTTCTCAATTTCAATCGCAAAGACGCTGTGTGAAGAACCTAATATCAGGGAATATAACAACAGGCGTAACATCTAGGCTCCTTAGGAACAGTGCCGGGCGCACTGAACCGGTTCAGGCTGGGTCTTCTCCAAGTGTAGTCATTCTGTTTTAATCAGCCAAACCCGCGCGTCGGCGAAATTTAGTATTTTTACTCAATATGTTACCGGCGTTTTCTGGCGTAGGGACCCCGCGTTTGCGTAGCGCATCAACGTCGCTTATTGCCCTGCGCTTAGGAGCACAGAATGACGGCGCACTAAACCCATGTTTTATGGCCTGATAGTTCGTAAATTATTGTTGGCGTTTTACCCTTGTACCGCTATGCTCTAGCAAATTAGATGTAGAGCTAACCCTATGATAGAGCAGTCCTTGCTTGATAAAACCCGGCAGTTGTCCGACCGCCTGGTTGAACTTCAGACCCCGATCCGTATTTTGGATGCGATAAACTGGGACAAGGAAGTAAAAAAAGAATTTTTCCGCCACAAATGCAAGAAAAACCCGTCGGTGGATGCGGCCTATTATAAGTCGCGCGATCTGGGTTTTGATCCCGCGACATTACGCCGCGCGTTTTCCGATCTCAACCGCCAGATCATCGCCGAACTCGGCCAGCTTAACCCCATCGCCCAATACATGAGCAAAATGTGCAGCGAATACAAAACCGTTATTCGCATGCTGGAATACCGCGGCAGCGACGAGTTTCACGATCTCTCGGTCGAGCTGTTCGGCCACCCGCGGGATCTTTTTCACGCCGGCGAACCGAGTCTGGCGGAGCTGGCGCAAATGCTGGAACAACCACTGCACAATCTGCTTGCCACCGATCTGTTGCCGGAAGATCGCAAGGATATTGCCGCCGAGGAGGCGGTTAAAATATTGAGCGACAAGGTTCAGGCCAGCATGCCGGGAGTGAAGGTGGATGTGATGCTTTCCGACGGCATCGTCAGCGATGCGGCGGCGGGGGCCGACTGTATCAAGCTTAACCAGGACGTGATGTTCTCCGGGCGGGAGCTGGATATTTTAGAGGTGCACGAGGGATGGATCCATGTCGGCACCACACAAAATGGCCTGGCTCAGCCCTATCTGACCTGCCTTAGTAAGGGCACACCCAGCAGTACGGTCACCCAGGAGGGGCTCGCGGTTCTCACCGAGATCATTACCCTGAACTCCACGCCCAGGCGGCTGGCCAAACTGGTGAACCGCATCGACGCGGTGACCAAGGTGATCGACGGCGCCGAGTTTACCGACATCTACCACGATTATGTTTCCAAGGGCCTCAGCGCCGACGAAAGTTACACCCTGGCGCAGCGGGTATTTCGCGGCAGCACGCCGACCGGCTTGCCGTTTACCAAGGACATCGCCTATATCAAGGGCTTCGTACTGGTGTTCAACCTGTTCCGTGTCGCCATCCAGCTCGGCCGGATAGAACGCTTGCCGTTACTGCTGGTGGGGAAATTGTCCATCGACGATTTTCGCCTGATCAGCGAGCTTTACGATCGCGGGGTGATAACCTATCCGGAGTTTGTGCCGCCCCACTTCAAAGATCTGCGCGGCCTGGCCACCTGGCTGAGCTTCGGGCGTTTTATCGGCAACCTGAATTTTGCACAGTTGGAGCATGATTATCGGCCCTTGTTCGTGTAAGCGGTTCAAATTGTGTGGTAGTTGTGTATAGTGGTTGCTGAGCGCGGTGTCGGCTGCATAAATTTTGGCTTTTGTTCCTGTTTTGCTTGCTAAACCGACACCATGCCTTACCTTGTAGTAGAGACATCGGTCTAAGGGTCTGTCCAAGTCACCTTAGCCGATCGCCCGAAGGGAACATAAGCAGGAATAATAAGATGCAAGACGTCACATTTTTAGTGGTTGATGACTGTCAGACGGTCCGTAATCTGGTCAGAAATACCCTGGTTAACCGGCTTGGATCGGAAAACGTCTATACCGCGGAGAACGGTAAGGAAGCATTGGAAATTCTTGCCGCCAGACGCATAGACATCATCATTTCCGACTGGGAAATGCCGCAAATGTGTGGTGTGGAGTTGCTGTCTAATGTTCGCGCATCTGAAAACCATAAGAATATCCCCTTTATCATGATGAGTGCGCGCGGCGCCCGTGAAGACGTCATTGCCGCGATTCAAAAGGGCGTCAGCCAATATGTCGTCAAGCCCTGTAGCGCGGATAAACTCGAAGATGCCATCCATAAATCCTGGAACGCGGCGCAAAAGCGCGGTGCGGTGCGGCTATCCGCGTTGCCCGAACATACGGTGCGATTTGATCTCGGCGCCATAAAGTTGCCGGGTCAGGTAAAAAATATCAGTCAGTCGGGGATGCTGGTGCAGCTGCCCTACAACCGGGAATTGAATCTGTTTAAAAGCTATGGTGTCGAGCTGGAGATATTCTCTATCGGTAATGAGGGTAATATGGTTATCGACCCCCTGATCGGCACCTTGGTTCGTCTGGTGGCCGTCGATATCTTTACCAGGGGCGTGAAAACCTGCCAGGTGGCGCTTCGCTTCAACCGGGATCTGCTAAGCGATAAGGTAAAATACAACCTGGACTACCTGCTGGATAAGCTGGGCGCCATCGATGCCGAAGTCATCGCGGATAACTAGCTCGGATGGGGAGGTTTACGCTGATTGCCGCACCTTTCATTTTCAGATTTCGCCGAATTTTACGTATAAAAAAACCCCTTGCGGGGCTTTTTGTGTTGCTTGGATAAGCATTAGTATCAAATCGTTTGCTTAGCGGGCGTTGGTGCTCTCGAAAATCTTGTCGGCAGAGGCAGCCACGAAACCCGTATACATTTCACCGTTTGCCATCGGATAACGCAGGGCGAATTCGTAGAAGCAGCTAGGCACCATCATTTCGCCGTCGGCGAACTCAACCATCTGCTCATCGGCCAGGGTAGAGGATTGTTCAAGCAGTACTTCCGGTGAGCCCTTGATCTCGCCGCCGGAGGTGTTCAGCACAAAACCGCCGTCCTTCAGCGCCTGGTTAACCGCTTCGATGGTGTCGAAGTTGGCCAGGTGGTTGATGCTGACGGTGAAATGGTTGGCGCGATAGCCCCAGGCCGACATCCAGGCCGCGTATTCGCTTTCTTCCAGCAGTTTCTTATAGGTTTCTTTGCTGACTTTCCAGTGAGTACCCGAGTACAGGAAGTTGTCTGCGGTCACGGCGGCTTCGTCGATTTGCTCGACCATTTCCTTTACCGCGGCTTGCAGCTCAGGAGAGAATTTTTCAACCAGCAGCTCGGAGATAAATACCTTAGGCTGAGTCGGGTCTTCGTGCTCGAAGTGTTTGGCGTACAGTTTTTTCGCTTCGAAGTGGTATTCACCGCATTCCTTGTAGCCAACCGCCTTGAAATGGGCTGCCAGCTTTTCCAGGCCGACCTTTTCCAGGTTGAAGGTACGCAGGGCAATGTGGTCGTTGATCACGTCGTCCTGTTGGGTTGAACCCAGCAGCTCGTGCACCTTGACCGCCGACGGAGTCACCGACAGGTAGTTTTGCCACAGGTTGTCGAATAATGTATTTACATCGCTATGCATTTTATTTTCCTCACAGCGGTGGGGTTGCCACCGCATAATATTTGTTTGAAATTACTCGATTATTAAGCCCGGCGCGAGTTTTTCTGGCAGGCTGACCTTCTCTGCTTCCACGGAGGCAACAGGGTAGGCGCAGTAATCTGCCGCATAGTATGCACTTGCACGGTGGTTGCCGCTGGCTCCGATCCCGCCGAACGGCGCCGCGCTAGAGGCGCCTGTGATGGGACGGTTCCAGTTAACAATGCCCGCACGAATGCGTTTAAAGAAATGATTGTAGTCGTCTTCGCTGTCGCTGAGCATGCCCGCAGACAGGCCGAAAGACGTATTGTTGGCTTCCTCGATGGCGGCATCGAGGTCGCTGTAGCGGTATACCTTGACCAGCGGACCGAAGTGTTCTTCGTCCGGCATCTCCTTGATGTCGGTGACATCGATAATGCCTGGCGACACGAAGCCGGTGCCCTCGAACAGGTGTTTAAGTTCGACGATGGGTTTACCGCCGAGTTCTATCAGTTGTTGCTGCGCCGCGACCATGCCCTTGGCGGCGCGTTCGCTTATCATGGCGCCCATAAACGGCTGGTTCTCGGCAAAGGCATCACCGACCTGGATGTTCTTCGTGGCGGCGATAAGTTTTTCTAAAATCGCGTCGCCGTTGGCGCTCTTTTCGATAAACAGGCGGCGCGCGCAGGTACAACGCTGGCCCGAGGTGACGAAGGCGGACTGGATGATGTCGTGGACGGCCGCGTCGATGTCGGCGACATCCTTGACGATCAGCGGATTGTTACCACCCATTTCGAGCGCCAGGATCTTGCCCGGGTGACCGGCGAACTGCTTGTGCAGCAAGTGACCGGTGTTTGACGAGCCGGTGAAGAACAGGCCGTCGATACCCGGATTGCCCGCCAGCGCCTTACCTGTTTCCACCTCACCCTGGACAAGGTTGATAACGCCTGCCGGCAAACCCGCCTGTTGCCACAGTTTCAGGGTAAATTCCGCGGTCATCGGCGTCAGTTCTGACGGCTTGAAAATGACGGTATTGCCCGCCAGGATCGCCGGCACTATGTGGCCGTTCGGCAAATGGCCCGGGAAGTTGTAAGGGCCGAATACGGCAACCACGCCGTGCGGCTTATGGCGGATAAACGCCTTGGCGCCGGGCATGGGGTTTTCCACCGAGCCGGTGCGCTCGTCGTATGCGCGAATCGAAATGGCGATTTTGCCCTGCATGGCGGCGACCTCGGTGCGGGTTTCCCACAGCGGCTTGCCGGTTTCGCGGGCGATGATGGTGGCCAGCTCTTCGCTGTTGGCCTTCAGCTGTTCAACGAATCGCTCAAGCAGCGCTATGCGTTCTTCCAGGGACGTGTCGCCCCAGGCCAGCTGAGCTGCACGCGCGGATTTTACCGCCGCGTCAACCTGTTCGGCGGTTGCGCCCTGACCTTGCCAGATCACCTCGCCGTCGCTCGGATTGACGGAGGCGAAAAGGGGCCCCTTACCGGGTTGCCATTCGTTGTTGATAAATTGTACGTTTAAGCTCATGGTCTTATTCCTGTTTGCTTGGCGCGCATTTAAAGACTGAAAAAGCGCACCGTATCACCCCGTTTTACTCTGAGTGCATCGGCCACTTCCGGGCTGACGGTCAGGGTGTGATGTTCAATATTGTAGCTCGCTTCGGCGGTATAGGTGGCGCGGAAGTCGGCGACACCGCGGTTGCAGATGGCCAGCGTTTCGCGTTCGGCGTCTGCGCTATCGGCGAACGGTGCGATGTCGACCGGACAAACGATTGCCTCGCGCACACTCTTGATGTTCGCCAGTCTCGCCTCTATTGTGGGGCCTGCGTCAAACAAGTCGACGTAGCCGCGATGTTCAAAGCCTTCCTTCTGCAACAGCTTGAGAGCCGGTTTGGTTTTCTTATGCACCTTGCCGATCACCGCCTGAGCCTCAGGGCTCAGCAGGTTGGCGTAAATCGGGTATTTGGGCATCAACTCGCTGATAAACACCTTATTGCCGAGACCCACCAAATGGTCGGCCTTCGGGAACTCGATACTGAAGAAATGTTCCTGCAACCAGTGCCAGAACGGCGAATG
>JBNKEN010000262.1:0-4954 GCA_050288805.1 Pseudoalteromonas sp. | reverse complement strand
ATTGCTGCAGCAAACATTCCTTCTTTCAAAGCAGGTAAAGCGCTGAAAGACGCAGTAAACTAATCAATAAAGATTAGTTGGTGAGAGATACCTAAGCACACTTAAATGAATTTAGGTAACTTATCACCAGTTACTTCAAGTGAAAAAGCGTATCTGGTAAGATACGCTTTTTTTACATGCGTTAAGCAGTAACAGGGCGCAGTCGGCGGAGAAAGTCCGGTAGCCTGCGGTTTGCAACAAATAAGAGATCAACAAATGCTAGAGAGAATCAGAGAAGGCTCACAGGGCCTTACCGCCAAAATAGTGTTAGGCGTAGTGATTTTATCTTTTGCCTTGGCAGGGATCAGTGGTTATTTGGGTAGCGCCACAGACCAATCGGTTGCTGAAGTAAACGGAGTTAAAATCAGCCGCACGGAGTTTTCCCGTGCCTATCAAAATGAAACTTCGCGACTGGAACAGCAGTTTGGTGAGTATTTTGCCCAACTGTCGGCCGATCCCGCTTACATGGCGCAGATCCGCCAAAGCGTTATCAACCGCTTGGTAGAGCAAGAATTACAATCTCAACTGGCCGCTTCACTGGGAATGCGCATCAGCGATGAAGAGCTGAAAAGCAGCATTCGTGACATGCCTTATTTTCAGGTAGGCAACCAGTTCAGCAACGATCGTTACCTGCAAGTGATCCGTCAGCTTAACTTCCAGCCGGATGACTTCCGCGATTATATGCGTTCTGAAATGACCCGCAGCCAGCTGGTCAGCTCGTTGGCAGGCAGCGATTTTACCCTGCCCAATGAACTGGCAGACACCATGAAGCTGCAAAACCAGACCCGCACCATCGATTTTCTGACCATCAAGCTGGCCGGTTTCAGCGACCAGGTTGAAATAAGCGAGCAGGAAATTGCCGATTACTTCGATATCAACCGCGCGCAGTTTATGGCGCCGGAAAAGGTGGCATTAGACTACATCGAGCTGAATGCGGCCGATCTGCCGTTGCTCAAGCCTGTCAGCGACGAAGACGTACTGGCGTCCTACGAAAGCAACAAGGCACAGTATATGGAGCCTGAGCAGCGTCGCGTGTCGCATATTCTGGTGAATGCCGATGAAGACGATGCCGCAGCGAAGGCAAAGGCAGAAGCACTGCTGGCTAAGCTGAAGGCCGGTGAAGACTTCGCGGCTCTGGCCGAAAGCGATTCGGACGACGTCGTGAGCGCAGAGCAGGGCGGTGATCTGGATTGGATCGAGCGTGACATGATGGATCCGGAGTTTGAAAAAGCCGCGTTCGCCCTTAGCAACAAGGGAGACGTTTCTTCGGTCGTTAAGTCTGAATTTGGTTATCACATCATCAAGTTGACCGATCTTAAACCCGAAGAAGTCAAGGCGTTTGACGAGGTGAAAGATGAACTTCGCGCCGAACTGGAAAAGAACGCCCGTATCGAACAGTTTTATGAAAAGCAGACCAAGCTGGCTGAGCTGGCATTTGAAATTGCCGACAGCCTGAATGAAGCCGCCGCCGCCGTTGGCGTGTCAGTTAAGCACAGTGAACTGGCGAGCCAGAGTGAATTGCCTGCACCGCTTAACAACAGTGCCGTAACTGCCGCGGTCTTTACGCCTGAACTGATCCAGGACCGAGTGAATTCCGAAGTGATCGAGGTAGGTAACGAGCACGTGGTTGTGGTTCGCGTCAGCGATCACAAAGCGGCGGCAACCAAGCCGCTGGAAGAAGTGAGCGCACAGATCAAAGCGACCTTAGTCGACCAGAAGGCCAGTGAACTGGCGAAGGAAAAGGCGCAGGCACTGTATGCGGCTATGGAAACAGGCAAGAGCCTGGAAACCATCGCCCAGGAAGAAGGCCTTGAAATTCAACACGAAGAAGCTCTGGCCCGTCGTGCTTACAGCGTTGCGCCGGCCATTACCCAGGCGGTATTTAAGTTACCTCACCCGGTTGACGGCCCTGTCAGCAAGCTGGTTGAACTCAGTAACGGTGACGCAGCCCTGGTGAGCCTCAGCAAGGTTAACGATGCGCCTGAGAGTGAGGCCAATCCTCAGCTTAAGCAAAGCCTGACCATGGCACAGGTCAATAAAAACTACCTGGTATTTGTTGACGCGCTGAAAGCGCAGGCCGACATTAAAACGGCTAAAGTCAGCGCCGAACAGGAATAAGGCGATAGCCTGAAAAAAAGCCCCCCTCGGGGTAATGCTGATCAGTTAAGGTAAACCCAGTAAAAGTAAGGGCTCCAGAGAGGTTTTAAGCAAATCTCTCTGGAGCCCTTTTAATATAAGGGATGAAGCCCTTTATTTAGCCGACTTATATCCCCCCTGTATTTTGAATAAAATCTGCATATTTATTCAAAAAAAATGCTTATCTGACTGGCATTACCCCTCGGGGTGCTTTTTTTATGCCAATTTTCGGGCCTGTACACAGGAGCGTCGATGCTCCTTTTTTTCGACTACACTTAGGCGAGACTTTGCCCCCGGGAGAAAAAGCCATGGGACTGAAATGGACCGACTCAAGGGAAATTGCGTTTGCGCTTATCGAGCAGCACCCGGATGTAGATCCCTACAAGCTGCATTTCACCGAGCTCAGGGACTGGATATTGGCGTTGGAGGAATTCGATGACGACCCGGGCCATTGCGGGGAAAAGGTGCTAGAAGCCGTCCAGCTGGCCTGGATGGACGAGGTGTAGCGCGATTTCCCTAACAGGCCAGTAAGCGTTGCGTCACCTTGGACTGGGGATAGCGAAATACCTGCTCGGTGTCGCCGTATTCCACCACATGCCCCTGATCCAACACCACCACCTGATCGCTCATATGGCGAACCAGGCTAAGGTGATGGGTGATAAGCACGTAGCTGAGGCCGGTTTCCTTTTGTAGTGCCAGCAACAGGTTTACGGTTTGTGCCCGCACCGACGGATCCAGCGACGATAAGGCCTCATCCAGCACCAGCACCGCAGGGTCCAGGATCAGGGCGCGTGCCAGGGCGACACGCTGCAACTGCCCGCCGGAAAACATATGGGGATAATAGTCACTGTGCTCTGCCAGAAGGCCGACCTTCAACAGGGTAGCCCCTATTTTTTGGCGAATTTCAGTCTTGTTCAAGTCGGTGTTGAGGCGCAGGCTGTCTTCCATGGTTTCGCCTATGGTCAGGGCGGGATTCAGCGAACGGGCCGGATCCTGGAATATCAATCGTATGCTGCGACACTCGGTATTGCGTTCGCCGTCGTCCTCAATCACCGCCCCGTCGAGGATGATCTGGCCCTTGTCGGCGGTATCGGCACCGGCCAAAATTTTTGCCAGGGTGCTTTTGCCTGAGCCGGTTTCACCTATGATGGCCAGGGTTTCGCCCTTACCTATGCAAAAGGAGATCTCTTCAAGAACCTGACGGCTTTTGCGAGAGAACAGGCCGGCGCGTAACTGCAGACGTTTACTCAGGCCCTGGATTTTCAACAGGGGCTGCATTATTTTATCTCCCTGGATAACGGAAAGTGGCAGGCGTAGCTGTGGCCGTGCTCTTTGCTTAACTGTGGCGTGACAACGCATTCCCTTTGTGCCTTAGGGCAACGGGGGCCGAGGCGACAGCCGATAGGTAAATGCTGCAATGTCGGGATTGTGCCCTTCAGGGCGTACAAGGGCTGTTTATGTTGCAGCGCCTTGTCATATTCCGGCAGGCTTTGCAGCAGCGCCTTGGTATAGTGGTGGCGGGGCTGGGCGAATACCTCGCGGGTCGGTCCTGCTTCCACCATCTGGCCACAGTACAGCACATGCATACCGTGGGTCCATTCAGTCAGTTCTTCCAGCTCATGAGAGATCATCAGAATCGACATATTTTTCAGCAGGTTGAGACTTTTCAGCAGGCGAAAAACCTGAGCGCGGGTGGTGCTCTCCAGCGCGGTCGTCGGTTCATCGGCGATCAGCAGTTTCGGCGACCGGGCGATGGCCATGGCGATCATCACTTTTTGGCAGATCCCCTCTGACAGCTCATGAGGATAGCTGTCCAGTACCTTGGCGTGTTCGCGGATCCCTACCTTATGTATCAGGGCCTTGACCCTGTCCCTGCGCTGCCTGCGACGCTCCCAAAAGCTGCCGCTGAATTGTTTTTCCGGCAGGGATTCCTCGATCTGATCGAAGATCTTTGCGGTCGGGTCCAGGCAGCGGCTCGGCTCCTGATAGATCATGGCGATGTCCTCGCCGACGATCTGGCGTCGTTTTTCCGATGACAGGCGCATCAGGTCGACACCGCGCCAGTGCAGCCTGTCTGCCGTAACCTTCCAACGCTGGTTGAGGGCACCGACAATCGCCTTGGCGATGAGGCTTTTTCCCGATCCCGATTCGCCGATAAGGGCATGCACTTCGCCTTCCTTCAGGCTCAGGCTGATACGGTCAACCACGCGGATCACGGAATCCGAGGTCTGCAGTTCTATGGTCAGGTTGCGAATATCGAGTAGCTGCATCAGTCTTCCCTACGTTCCTTTAACACACCGCGCAGACCGTCCCCGACCAGATTGGTCGACAGGACCGCCAGGAACAACAGGATGCCGGGCAGGGCAACCGTCCAGGGCGCCAGGTAAATCAGGCTGAGGTTTTCGGCGAGGATCGCGCCCCATTCCGCGGTCGGCGGTTGGGCGCCCAGCTTTAGAAAGCCCAGAGCCGCGATATCCAGAATCGCGGTCGACAACGCCATGGTAAAAATCACCACTATGTGTTCATAAATATTGGGAAATATTCCGCGCCTGAGTATATGCCAGTGGCCGGCGCCGTCGAGGCGCTGGGCGGAAATATAGTCTTTGCTTAACTCGTCGGCGATCAGGTTGCGCACCGAATGGATCATTTTTGGTAGCAGGGCCAGCATAATCGCCCATACCGTATTCATTAAACCCGGGCCGAGGATGGCAATGATGATAATGGCCAACAGCAGTGAGGGAATGGACAGGGTGATGTCGAGCAGGTGATTGATGAAGCT
>JBNKEN010000261.1:0-6157 GCA_050288805.1 Pseudoalteromonas sp. | reverse complement strand
TCCTTTTGACATCGTTATTTTTGGCGGCGGCGGCGATTTGGCGCTGCGTAAACTGTTGCCGGCCCTGTACCGAGCTTACCAGGAAGGTAACCTGCCGCAAGGAACCCGCATTCTTCCGACCGTGCGCGAAGTAGCCCGCCGCGAGGAATATGTTGAAACCGCACACAACGCAATGAAAGAATTTCTCGGTCAGGGCGAATACAACGCCAAGGACTGGAAGGCGTTTGCCAAGTTTCTGATCCCCGTGGTGATCAACGTGACCGAGCCGGATGCCCATTGGGATGACCTTAAGGTTATTCTCGATCAGGATGCCGAAGACAAGTCGCGGGTGTTTTATCTTTCCCTGCCGCCGGCGGTTTACGGAACCTGCTGTGAGATCCTCTCGAGCAAGGGACTTATCACCGACACGTCTCGAGTCGTGGTCGAAAAGCCGATCGGTTACTGCGGTCAGTCGGCGGAAGAGATCAACGGCAAGATTGCGTTGTATTTCAGTGAAGAACAGATCTACCGCATCGATCATTACCTAGGTAAGGAAACGGTGCAAAACCTGATGGCGCTGCGCTTTTCCAACTCCCTGTTCGAAAACCTGTGGGATGCGAAAAGCATCGACAATATCCAGATCAGCATCTCGGAAACCGTGGGTCTGGAAAGCCGTGCCGGTTTTTACGACAAGGCGGGCGCATTGCGGGACATGGTGCAAAACCACCTGCTGCAACTGCTGTGCCTGGTGGCCATGGAGTCGCCCCATAAACTGAACGCCCACAGCATTCGTGCCGAGAAGCTCAAGGTGCTGGAAGCCTTGCGTCCGCTGAACGGCGAGCAGGTGGATAACAATATCGTACGCGGCCAGTATGTTCCCGGCGAACTGAACGGCAAACTGGTGCCCGGTTACCTGGAAGAACTGGGGGAAGGAGCGAGCAAAACGGAAACCTTTGTCGCCATTCGCGCCCATATCGATAACTGGCGCTGGGCGGGCGTGCCTTTCTACCTGCGTACCGGTAAGCGTATGGCCAAGCGCTGCGCCGAAATCGTGGTGGAATACAAGCCGGTTTCTCACAACGTGTATACCACGGACGTGGGTCCCATTCAGCCGAACCGCCTGGTGATCCGCCTGCAGCCGGAAGAAAGCATTCAGCTGACACTGATGTCGAAGCGTCTCGACAACCTGGAAATGCAGCTTGAACCCGTGACCCTGAATATCGAATTGTCGCAGGCGTACAGCAACGGCTTCCATTCGGATGCCTATAAGCGCCTGATGCTGGACGCCGCGGCGAACAATCCGGCACTCTTTATTCACCGAGACGAAGTGCGCCAGGCCTGGAAATGGATCGACCCCATCATTGAGCGTTGGCAGCAAAAAGGGGCGCCGGCCCTGTATCGTGCCGGCAGCTGGGGACCGGATGATGCCGACGAACTGTTGGCAGAGACTAATCACCGCTGGTTCAACACCGGCGAGGGAGTGTGAGCATGGCGCAGATCCGCGAATTTTTCTTCGCCAGTAAAGAGGCAATGACCGAGGCGCTGGCAACGGATCTCGAACAACGCCTGGTGGCAGGAATCGAAACCACCGGTCGTGCCGTATTGATGGTATCCGGCGGCTCGTCACCGGCGCCCGCGTACAAGCACCTGTCGCAGCTGCCGTTGGCGTGGGACAAAATCGATGTGGCCATGGTGGATGAACGTTGGGTCGATGCCGGGCACGATAAAAGCAACGAGCGTTTTATCAAGGAAACCCTGTTGCAGAATAAGGCCGCTGCTGCGCGCTTTATCACCATGAAAAATGCTGCGGACAGCGCCGAGGCAGGCGTTGCCGAATGTGAAGCCGGTTATGGCGCGCTGTCGCAACCCTTTGATGTAACCATCTTGGGGATGGGACCGGACGGTCACACCGCTTCCTTGTTCCCGCATGCACAAGGGCTGAAAAACGGCCTGGAAAGCGATGCGCTGGTTTGCGCGATCAATGCCGTTCCGAGCGAGGTGACGGGGGATATTACCGAGCGCATGAGTTTGACGCTAAACGGGATCGCCCGCTCTAAGGTGGTCAATTTGCTGATAAGCGGCGAGGAAAAGCGTGCCGTTTATGAGCAGGCCAAGCAAGCAGGGCCGGTTGAGGATATGCCGCTTCGCGCCGTATTGAATCAGCCGGATCTCGAAATCCAGGTATTCTGGGCTCCGTGAGCATCATAACCCTTTGAAAAACGCGTCATTTTAGGCGCGTTTTTTGTTTCCGGGTGGTTATCCGGGTATGTAATCCACACGCGTTTTGAAATTATTTGGCCGTATTTCACTTTACTTAGTCCCGTTTACTCGTGTTATATTGAAATAGACAGCGTTGTCAAATTTGCTTTTCTTTCTACCTATAGATCAATTCGTTAGCGTTTATTTAGTTGCTTTTTTGCACTGAAAAGCAAAAAAAATGTAGCGAAACTGTAATTTAGGGTGTAAGGTTTGTTACCAGATGACAGCGTTGTCATCATCACTGGGCAGAAGTGATTTTGAAATCCAACAAAATGATTCAAGGGGAATCCTGTGTTAGCTAAAAATTTTAAAAAAAGCATACTCGCAGTTAACATCGGTATAGCTATGACGGCCGGCCTTTCCGGCGCAGTCTATGCGGCTGATGCGTCAAATCAAGCCAAAGAAGAAGTTGAAGTGATTGAGGTGCGCGGCATTCGCGGCTCCTTGGAAGCGGCGCTTAATACCAAACGGTTTGCCAATTCAGTGGTTGATGCCGTATCCGCCGAAGACGTGGGTAAGTTCCCCGACAGCGATGTGGGTGAAGCGTTGGGACGTATTTCCGGTGTGGCCGTTAACCGTCAGTTCGGCCAGGGCCAGCAGGTCTCTATTCGCGGCGCATCAAGCCAGTTGACCCGCACGCTGTTGAACGGTCATTCGGTTGCATCAACAGGTTGGTACGATCAGCAAAGCATCGACCGCAGTTTCAACTACACCTTGCTGCCACCTGAATTGGTGGGCGGCATCGAGGTGTATAAATCTTCGCAGGCCAATATCGTTGAAGGCGGTATCGGCGGTACGGTGATCGTTAAAACCCGTAAGCCGTTGGATCTCGAAGCCAATACCTTGTTCGCCAGCGCGAAAGCCGATTACGGCACGATCTCTGAGCAGACTGACCCTGAAGTCTCCGGCCTATACAGCTGGAAAAACGCCGACGAAACGTTCGGTATCATGGGCGCCGTTTCATACGCGGAAACCAACTATCAGCGTAACGGCATCGAATCCCTGGTGGGTTGGGGCGATATAGTTCCGACAACCTTCCAGCAGGACCGTGAACGCACCGCACTGAATGCCACCTTCCAGTACCGTCCGACGGACGCATTGGAGTTGGGTCTTAACCTGATGAGCCTGGAGCTGGACGCCAACAATGCCAACACCTCGTTATTCCTGATCTTCCCCGATGACAAGGCAGCAGCATGTGAGCAGACCAATGTAGACGGTACCTGTACCTTCTATCGCCGCAGCGGTAACGGTGCAAATCCGGGTTGGGCGCAGACCTGGGCGCGTGTTGCCAGCATGAGTTCGGATACGGTCGATTTTGATTTTAAATACGCCGCCGAGAATTTCGAGGTATCCGGTCGCATCGGCCGCACCGAATCGGAAGGCGGCACCGAACTGACCGCGAACTATGGTTTCTGGCTGGGCACGGCGGCCGATTACGCCGGTACCTATGATGCCACCGGGGATGTGATCAAAATCGATGTTGCAAACAAACATTTCGGTCCCGAAGACTTCGGCGCCGAGCTGGCCCCGGCCGATTGGGCGCTGAAAAAGCAGCCGAACAGCGACGAAGAAACCTATGCGCAACTGGATTTCAACTTCCCGGTTGAGCTGGGCGCTATTTCCGCCATCAAGGCAGGTATTCGCTGGGCCGACCATGAAGTGGTGCAGGAAACCTTCAGCGTCAACGTTTCGGATACGGCGATCAGCAACCCGGCGAGCAAATATTATTCGGGCAGCGTGTCTTCTGCGGCGGGCTACAGCTTACCCGAGCCGATCCTCGGCGCGATGATCGACGACGCCTATGCCCGTATCGGCAGCTTCGACGATACGTCGGTTACCTATAAGGCGGGTTACGGCACGATTCAGGAAGAGAACTTCGCCCTTTATGCGATGGCGGATTTCGAAGCGGAAGGCCTGCGCGGTAACTTCGGTCTGCGTTACATCTCGACGGATGCCGAATCCGACTACTACGGTCTCGATGCCAGCGGCCAGTATGCCGACACCCTGAGCACCGACAAGGCGGATTACAGCGAGGTATTGCCAAGCGTCAATATCGCGTTCGATCTTGCCCAGGACGTTATCTTACGTATGTCGGCGGCGCAGGTGATTTCTCGTCCGAACTATGCGGACATGTTCTCGGCGTCGAGCCTGGCGGGTTATCAGGATGATATCGATGACAACCAGGTGCTGAAAAAAGGCAACGTAGGTCTGAAACCGTTTAAAGCGACTCAGGCCGATGTAGGGATCGAATACTACTTCGACGGCGACGGCATGGTCAGCGCCACCTACTTTATCAAGGACATTTCGTCGTTTACCAAAACCGACCAGATCATGAACCAAAGCATCGGTATCGTGGATCCTAATTCCGGCACCGACAACTGGACGATTGCGACCCTGGGTAACGGTAACGGCGGTGAAATCGAGGGTATCGAGCTGCAGCTGCAGGACGGGTTCGATAACGGCTTCGGTTATTCAATCAACTACACCTATGCCGACGGTACCGCTCCGGCAGAAAACTACCCGGATCGCCTGACCGTATTCTCCGATTCATCGGATCATACGGTGAACCTGGTCGGTTACTATGAAACCGAGCAGTTCCATGTGCGTGTCGCCTATAACTGGCGCTCGGAATACATGATCCGCGAACTGCCGGGTTTCTACGGCAACCGCGAACACCAGGACTATGGCACGCTGGATCTCAGCGCCAAGTACAGCGTGACCGAGAACGTGGATGTGATCTTCGAGGCGGTCAACCTGACCGAAGAAGACAGTGTTCAGTTGGGTGTGGCTGCGTCGGATGCCGACGTCAAACCGGAGTTGAAAAACGGTTATCCGGCCTGGTATTTTGAAGGTGAAGCCCGTTATAAGCTGGGGTTGAACGTTCGTTTCTAACTTGCTTTGTGTATCAAGCCCGGGTTTACCCGGGCTTTTTCATATCAAGTGATTTTTTATATCGAGTGACCGGTTATGAAAATAGAAAATATCGTCATCGTGGGGGGCGGCACCGCCGGATGGCTGGTGGCCAATCATCTGGGCAAAGCGCTTGAGCACAGGCCGGAAGTGACCGTGACCTTGGTTGAATCGGCCACCATTCCGACCATCGGGGTGGGAGAAGGAACCGTGCCCGCCATCAGGCAATCGCTGGCCAAATTCGGCATCAGCGAAAGCGAGTTTATTCGCGAGTGCGACGCCACCTTCAAGCAGTCCATCAAGTTCGTCAACTGGCTGGATAAAACGCAGCACGGCGAAAATGCCTATCATCACCTGTTCAACTACCCCTTTCCCTTTGGTGAAGACCTGACTCCCGCCTGGCTCAACGAAGCGGCCGAGACCGCGTATGCAGATGCGGTATCCGTTCAGGCCGGTTTATGTGAAGCGGGCAGGGCACCTAAGTTTATAACCACGGCCGAGTACAAGGATGTCACCGCCTACGCCTATCATCTCGATGCCGGAAAATTTGCCAGGCTGTTAGGCCGTAATGCCATCGAACGCTTCGGCGTCAAACACCAACGGGCGGATATAGCGGATGTGTTGCTCGATGATGAAGGCAATATTCGGGTGCTTAGCGGTGCAAAGGGCGAGCGTTTCCAGTGTGATCTGGTTGTCGATTGCAGCGGCTTTCGCTGTGCCATTTTGGGCGAAAAACTGGGCGTTAACTTTATCGACCGCTCGGACATGCTGTTGACGGATAAGGCCCTGGCGGTGCAGGTGCCGACCGATGCGGATGCGCCGATCCCTCCCTATACGCTGGCTACCGCCCATCAGGCGGGTTGGATTTGGGATATCGCCCTGCCACAAAGGCGTGGCGTCGGCTTGGTTTATTCCTCGGCCCACCTCAGCGACGACGCGGCATATCAAAAGCTCGATAGCTATCTCTGCGGCAAGTTGGAGGGGTTGAACCCGAGATGCATCCCGATGC
>JBNKEN010000260.1:0-2890 GCA_050288805.1 Pseudoalteromonas sp. | reverse complement strand
TGGTTTTACCGTGAGTGAGAAGGATTAAAGAATGTCGCAAAAATTTAATGTTGCCGTGCTTGGCGCAACGGGTCTGGTGGGACGCCAGATCATCGAAACCCTGGAAGAGCGCAAGTTCCCCGTCGGTGAGCTTTTCCCGCTGGCTAGCAGCCGCAGTGCCGGAGAAGATATTTCGTTCCGTGGTGAAACCCTGACCGTACTGGATGTGGAAGAATTTGATTTCTCCGAGGCCCATATCGCGTTGTTTTCGGCCGGTGCCTCCGTGTCTGAACGCTTTGCGCCCGTAGCGGCCGAAGCGGGTTGCGTGGTTATCGACAACACCTCGCAGTTCCGTTACGACTATGATGTGCCACTGGTTATACCCGAAGTGAACAAGGACAGCCTGGCCGATTTCCGTAACCGCAACATTATCGCCAACCCTAATTGTTCCACCATCCAGATGCTGGTGGCGCTTAAGCCCATTTACGACGCCTACGGCATAGACAGGATCAATGTCGCCACCTATCAGGCCGTTTCCGGCGCCGGTAAGGAAGCGGTGGACGAACTGGCCAAGCAGACCGCCAGCCTGATGAACGCGCGTCCGCTGGAAAATCAGGTATTCAGCAAGCAAATCGCGTTTAACGTGATCCCGCAAATAGACGAGTTCCAGGACAACGGCTACACCAAGGAAGAAATGAAGATGGTGTGGGAAACGCAAAAGATATTGGCCGACGATGCCATCGCCGTGAACCCGACTGCGGTACGGGTACCCGTCTTCTTCGGCCATGCAGAAGCGATTCACCTGGAAACCCGGATGCCCGCGGATCTGGAACACGTAAAACAGCTGCTTAACGATGCGCCGGGTGTTGAGTTGATTGAGGACGAGCACGACTACCCGACGCCGGTCAGTGACGCCAGCGGCAACGACACCGTTTATGTGGGTCGTTTGCGCCGGGATATTTCCCATCCTCATGGCATTAATCTGTGGGTGGTTTCCGACAATACCCGTAAGGGGGCTGCCACCAACAGCGTGCAAATCGCTGAAGCCCTGATCGAATCCTACCTCTGATAGCTAGCCGGGGCGGTGGCACAACGCCGCCCCGCAGCAGCCAATTTATTGCCGCCCGGCAACACAACTACGTCCTGCTAATTTTTAAACTCGCCTTATTTTTCATTCGTTTGTATGAAGGTCTTGATTTTAAAGGCGTTGCGATGGATATTCGAAATCAACTGGTTTATAGTTTGAAACTGGAATAGAGCTTGCAACTATTTCGGGGAAGTACACAGAATTTTGCAAGGTTGAGCGAAAAGCGCTCAGTCCTTGCCCAGCAAACATAAAGGAACAGCATGCGCGGTTTAGCTACTCTACTTATTTTAGCGTCGGCGTTGGCGATATCACCTGCTTCTAGCCAAGAGGTGACTAAGCTGAAAGGCCCCAAAGGCGTCGATTACGGCGTTGAGGGACGTTCCATCGGCCCTATCACGCCTACGGACACGCTTTGGCGTATCGCTGCAAAGGTGCGTCCCGATAATTCGGTGACCATCTACCAGGTGATGCAGGCCTTGTATGAGAAAAACCCTGATTCCTTCCTCGATAAAAACCTCAATCACATGCGGGTAGGCTCCTACCTCAAGATCCCTTCGCTGGCGGAAATTAAAACCCTGGATCCGAACCTGGCACGGGAAAAATCCGAACAGGATGACAAGCTGTGGGAGATGAAAAAGCAAGGTAAGCTCACCGACAATACGGTTAACCTGGTGGAAAAACAGGTGACCCAGGCGCGTAAGGCCGACGTCGAAAAGGCCCGCGATGAAATCAAGCAAGAAATTACCGAGATTAAAAAGCAGCAGGATAACCAGCTGGTGTCGCTGCAGCAGCAGTTCAAGTCTTCCGTTGATAACGTTGAAGAAATTCTGGTTGAAAATAACAAGTTGAAAAAACAACTGAGCTCCATCTCCAAGGAGTTGTCGGCGGTAAAAACACAGCTTGATCAGGATGCCGAATTCCAGGTTGAGCTTAAGGCACTGATCGATAAACAAAACCAGATGTTGCTGGAACAACGCCTTGCGGCCCAAAAGGCCCAGGAAGAGATGAGTTTTGACGTGCCGATGCCGGTCAAACTGGCGTTGATGATACTGATCCCGTCGGGTCTGGTACTCGGTGGGATCGTGATGTGGCTTAATCGCCGTAAAAGCGCGAAATCAGAGGGCAGCGCCTCTGAGGACGATGAGTTTCTGCCGAAATCACCCGTGGCGCCGCCACCGGCATTTACGCCAGCGGAAGAAGATCTTGGCCTTGCCGATCATGATGACATGTTGGATGACTCGCTTGATGCGGGTATTCAGCTGGATGATTCCCTGGATCAGGACTTCCTGCCGGACAATGATGACATTATGTTTGATGAGCCGCTTGATGACGGGGATGACCTCAATTCCGTGCTGGACCAGGATGAGCTTGACGGTTTGCTCAGCGACGACATCGTGTTTGATGATGAACACGAAGGCATTGACCTGCCGGGCGAGGATGCTGACGAATTTTTGCAGCAAGACTTTGATATTTCCTCTGACGGCGAAGATATCAGCCTGGATATACCCGAAGAAACCGAGGCTGACGACGGTGTTCTGAGTGCGTCCGATATCGATGCGTTGTTTGACTCTCCGCTCGATGAGGGTGATGAGCTAGAGCCGGATATAGATACCAGTGACGATGCGTTGGCGGCGCTCAGCGAAGCCATGGCAGAGGAAAATCTGGAGCAGGAAGACGATTTTGATATCGATTCCCTGATGGACGAGGCCGTGCTGGAAAGCGGGCAAGAACCGGAAAGCCTGGCCGATGAAGAGGTCGACATCGACGCCCTGATGGACGAAGCCGCCGTGGAAATCGAGGCCGAGCCGGAAAGCCTGGCCGATG
>JBNKEN010000259.1:0-1989 GCA_050288805.1 Pseudoalteromonas sp. | reverse complement strand
CCTGACCTATTAAGCTGTTAAAGTACCGTTAACATAAGTTGCAGCTCTTATTATGGCCCGATGTGAAAAATCTAAAAATAACCAAGGGTTTACCTTACTTGAAACCCTGATCGCCTTTATTGTGTTGGTGTTCGGTTTGTTAGGGGCGGTCGCACGGCAAACCAAGGCCAAGCAGGCCAGTTTTGATGCCATGCAGCGCGCAGCAGCCTTGGCGTTGGCCCACGACATCACGGAGCGGATCAAGAGTAATACAGCAGCCGGGCTCGCAGGTAACTACACCGTCAATATTTCGAGTCAGGATGCCGCCTCCAATGCAAAATCCTGTATCAATGCATACTGCAACAATGTAGAGCTTGCCGGTTACGATATTGAAGAGTGGCGCAAGGCGATTAAGGCGCAAAACAATACCGGGGCGTTGTCGGATGCCACCGTGTGTGTCAACGCCGCAGCAGTCGGGGCCGATCAGTTGAATATCGGCGTCACGGTCACTTGGGAAAGTCGCCAGGAGATGACCGGGACGGCGGATGTTAACGCGGCTCTCGGGGCGTGTGGCGGCGCAAGCAATAAGCGCCGTCTGTTTGCGTTAACCACCTATACCTACGTCAGGAGCTAAGCGATGAAGCAAAACGGATTTACCATTCTGGAATTGATGATCGCGCTGGTTGTCGGTGCGTTTTTGTTGGCGGGGGTGATGTTTACCTATCTCAGCATGAAGACGACCACCTCGGATACCTTGGATATCGGCGAACTTCAGGAAACGGGTCGCATAGCCATGGATATATTGGGCAAGGACCTTGAGATGGCCGGGTTTTGGGGAACCTATAATTTGGCTGCCTTGTCTTTTTCGTCGCTGACGAATGTGCCGAATAGCCCGGCGAATGATTGCAGCATGGGTTCCAATGATGCCAGCTTTCCGCAGGCAAGTCCGAGTAATTTCAAACACTTGTTCGGTGTTGAGGCAACAAATGCTGCGGTGCTCGGGTGTATCAACAATGCTAAGGTCGGCAGTGACGTGGTCCAGATCAAGCGCCTGAGCGGGAATGACATCAACAACACGGCGACGGCCACAAACGCCAACAACTATTACTTCGAATCGAACTACTCGAGTGGACAGATTTTCCAGGGCAACGGTGCAGTCTATGTGTCCCCTAATATTAACGGGAGCGCATGGCAATACAACCATCATGTTTATTACATTTCTGAACAGAATTACACGAAGGACGGCAAAAATATTACGGTGCCGACCTTAATGCGCAAGCGCCTCACCGCGAGCGGCGGAATGGAAACCGAATCTGTATTGGACGGGGTTGAAAATATCCGCTTCTTATATGGGATGGATACAAACGGCGATCATTTGGTGGATACCTATAAAACGGCGTCACAAATGACGGCGTCTGATTGGGAGCAGGTGAATGCAAAAATTCTAACGGTTCAGCTGTTTGTGCTGGTGCGCTCGGTGGAGCCGGATCAGAACAGCACAAAAGTGAACAACACCTATGTGCTCGGCGGGGGAGCAAGTGCACCGAGAACGCTGAACTTCGGCGACAATTATCGCCGTATGCTGTTTGTTTCTACGGTGAAAGTGAAAAATGCGGAGGGCGAATCATGGTAGCAAGAGCGAAACAGCGAGGGGTTGTGTTGATAGCGGCCCTTGTGATGGTACTGGTGGTAACCGGGATTGCGGTGACCTTGATGTCTTCCAGCAGTATCGACATGAAGATCACCAATGCGGCGCAAGATTTCGATGTAGCCAAGGAACAAACGCTGTCTGATACCGAGCGCGGGTTGTATGCAGAGAAACAGAAAACAGTGGATCAGAACGCTTTGCTGTATCGCAGGGCGCAATTCGAGGCTGAACCCAACCAGCAAGTCGTACTTGCGCCTGGCGGTCAATCTACCCTGATTCTGACCTATGAAAATAACGGGCCGCAGGAGCTGGATTGTCCGGCTAAGGCGAACCCGACGCCGGGTATCAAATGCAATATGTTG
>JBNKEN010000258.1:0-13760 GCA_050288805.1 Pseudoalteromonas sp. | reverse complement strand
CATAGGGCAGGCCTTTTCCTTAAATTGCCCTGCTACAAGGCACATTCTATCCGGTTGGGCTCCCGCTTAGCGGGAGCGCCCGCCGTTTATTCGCATAGCGATTTGACTATGCGATACCACATGTCGAGGCCGAACGGCAGGCTGTCAACCGGTACCCGTTCATTGAGGCCGTGGGCGTATTCGTCCGACGCCTTCATAAACAAGCCCATCAGGGTGTAGCTCGGGATCCCCGCGGCGCGGTAGTGCAGGGCATCGGAGGCCCCGAGTGCCATATGCGGGATCACCGGCACGCCCGGATAGCTGGCATGCACCGCCTGCTCGATGACCCCGAACAGTTCGTTTGATACCGGTGAGGCCGGGCTTTCCTTTTCAGAATTCAGCACCGCCCATTCGAGCGCCGGGTTATCGGCCACCTTTTTCAATTCCGCCATTGTTTCTTCCACCGAGATGCCCGGGAAAATCCGGCAGTTGACGGTGGCCGTTGCCGATTGCGGCAGGGCGTTGTCGGCGTGTCCCCCGCTCAGCATGGTTGCCACGCAGGTTGTGCCGGTGGCGCCGCCGAACTCGGGATGTTTACGCAGTTCGGCAATGGCCTTTTTATCCGCGGGATCGACGGCGAAATCCGCCATCGCCTTGGCGATTTGGCCGTCAAACAGCGGCGCCGACTTGGCGAAATAGGCCCGGGTCAAATCGTTGTGCTGAACGGGAAACGCATAGCCGCTGATGTTGGTCAGGGCCCGGGCGAGATCGTAGATGGCATTGTCCGAGCGCGGCAGCGAACTGTGGCCGCCCGGATTACGCGCGGTGACGGTATAGCTGGCGTAGGTTTTCTCCGCGCTGTCGACGGAAAAGGAGACGGGGTTGCCCTGTTCGTCCAACAGGCCGCCGCCGCCGTCGGCGATCAAGGCAAATTCGGCGTCGATGAGGTCGCGGTATTTCGTCGCCAGCATATCGGCGGTGGCCATCTCGGTTTCTTCATCGCCGGACAGCACCAGCAGGATATCCCGAGAGGGCGTGAAATTTTCCGCCTTCAGGCGCAGCAGGGTGGTGCTCAGCATGGCGATGCCGTATTTGTCGTCCGCCACGCCGCGGCCGAACAGGTAGCCGTTTTCCTCTACCATGGTGAAGGGATCGCGTTCCCAATCAGACGGAATGGCGTCGACGACGTCCATATGGGCGCTCAGCATGACGGGTTTCTTACCCGAGCTGCCGTCGCCGCGGTAGCGGATCACCAGGGCGGCGGTTTCGCCGTAGGGCAGGTAATGGATATCTTGCTCGGCAAAGCCTGCCTTGCGAAAGGTATCCATCAGGTAATTTGCCAGCTCCGGCACCTTGCCGTTGCCCGCCACCGTGCGCATCGCGATGCTGTCTTTGAGCAGGGTCTTTGCCGTGTCGAGATAGGTTGTTCCTGCGTGCGCGAAAGGCATCCCCAGTATTAACCCGGCCATGGCGCAACAAAGACGGTTTATCTTTATGTTTTTTATCATTTTTAGGTACGTAATTGAGCGGTTGAATGAATTTCCATGCTCGCATTTCCCGGTTATCTTGGCCAGCAAATTGAGCGGAAAAAATGCACATTTTATCGTGTCGGCAGCGCCTTATATGCAACCAGGGTTTACACTTATGTGAGGGTGACGCCAAGAGACGAAACGATGCAAGGTGAAATCAGTCAATGGTTTGAAGAGGACGGCTACGGCTATATCCGTCCTGAATTGTCGAAAAAGCATCACTATTTTTTTGATGCGTCTTCCGTTTCCGGCGATGTCCGGGCGATTTTTGTCGGGGCGGAAGTACACTTCGAGGTGATCACCGGAGACAACGGCAAGCCGCAGGCGGTAAATGTGATCCTTCCGGCCAAGCCCGGGGCCGCCGTGGTATTGCTTCAGGTATTGTGTTTTGCGCTGGTTCCGCTTGTGCTGATAGGCTGGATACTGCACGAAAGCCCCGTTTTGATCGGCACCTATGTACTGATGAGCGTGCTGACCTATTGGATCTACTGGCTCGACAAACAACGCGCTTTAGCGGACCAATCCCGTATTTCCGGCTGGCAATTGCATCTGCTTGCGCTGCTTGGGGGGTGGCCCGGGGCCTTGTGCGCGCAGCAGGTGCTGCGCCATAAAACCCGCAACATGGGTTTCGTTTTTTCATTCTGGTTTATCGTGCTTATCCACACCATAGTGCTTATTGATCTGGCGCTGCCGAAACACGGCTTCTAGGCTGGCCCGGAGCGGCCGCCTTATACGATTCGGTACTGATTAATTCCCCGATATGCTAAAAAATTTTCCGGTTTTTTCCGTCGTTTGCCGCGCCCGCAAAAAAGTGACCGTTATTCAGCCGCTTGCTTCTTTTTCTGAGAACCTTAAACGGAAACGCCTTTCAGACCGGCAAAACTTTAACTCTCTGTTATTACGTTATTTTATTTTTTGACCAAATTCAGGAGAAAAAGACAGCGTTGTTTTTTATGGGTTGATTTCCGGAAAATCGGTGATATTTTGTTTAATTGATGTAAATAAGAAGTTATAAAAATTAACTCGGAGCAACCATGAAAAGATTAACACGCATGCCGTCCCGTTGGGGGCTTCTCACGCTTTGCACCCTGAGCCTGCATGCCGAAGCGGCGCTTGATTGCAGCGCGCTGGTGGAGTGGCAAAACGGCCAGACCCATGTCGCCGGCGATCGGGTGCAATACCTGGGCAAGGCCTATCAGGCCAACTGGTGGACGCAAACCAATCCGGCGGAGAATTCCGCTGCGTACCAGGACTGGTCTTATTTGGATAGTTGTGACAGCGTTGTCATAAATAATCCTCCGGTGCTCAGTAATCTGTTGCCGGTGGACGCTTCTTCTTACAGTGAAAATGACAGCGTTATCTTTTCCGTCGATGCAAGCGACAGCGACGGGCTGGTCGCTAAGGTCGAGTTCAGTGTCGACGGTACGGTGATTGCAACCGATAGCAGCGCGCCGTTCGAGACGAGCTGGCTTGCGGTGACCGGATCCCATACCCTGAGTGCGGTGGCAACCGACGATCTGGGGGCCTTGTCCGATCTGCTTGCAGCTCACGTCAGCGTGACCGGCGCGCAGAGTGAAAATCAGCCTCCGAGCGCATCTCTTAGCCTGAGCGGAGCGCCGCTTGAGATTTATCCCGGCGACGGCGTGACCTTTAACCTCAACGGCAGCGATGCGGACGGTTCGGTGACGGGAATGAGCCTTGCGATTGATAACAGCGAGGTTTACAGCACCACAAGCGCCAGCGCCGCCTACGTCTGGCAGGCGGGCGCGGCGGGCAGTTATGATTTTGTCCTCACCGTGACCGACGACAAGGGCGCCCGCGGCTCCGGCAGCCTGCGAGTGACGGTCAGCGATGCAACGACACCCGCGGGCGATTGTCATCCGGCGGGTCTTTACCGCACGCCCGGTGTCAGCACCCCATATTGCACCGTGTATGACGAAAACGGCCGGGAGAAGATGGGCGCAGATCATCCGCGTCGCATCATAGGTTATTTCACCGGCTGGCGTACCGGTAAAAACGGCCAGCCCGCCTACCTTGCCGACGACATCCCCTGGGACAAGGTGACCCATATCAATTATGCGTTTGCCCATGTCGATGCGGGCAATCGAGTATCCATAGGCGACCCCAATGCAGCCAACAACGCGGCGACCAACATGCAGTGGCCGGGCGTTTCCGGCGCCGAGATGGATCCGAGCCTGCCCTACAAAGGACATTTCAACCTGCTGAATAAATACAAGAAACTGCATCCGAATGTGAAAACCCTGGTGTCAGTCGGCGGCTGGGCGGAAACCGGCGGCTATTTCGACGGCGACGGCAACCGGGTTGCCAGCGGCGGTTTTTACACCATGACGACGAACGCAGACGGCTCGGTCAACAGCGCCGGGATCAATACGTTTGCACAAAGCGCGGTGGCCTTTATTCGCAGCTACGGCTTCGACGGTGTCGATATCGATTACGAATACCCGTCGTCGATGAAGGATTCCGGCCATCCGGACGACTTCGCCATTTCCAACGCACGCCGCGCCGGGCTCAACGCCTCCTACAAGGTGCTGTTGAAAACCCTGCGCGAGGAGCTCGACAAGGCGGGAGCGGCGGACGGACGCCATTACCTGCTGACCATAGCGTCGCCCTCGTCGGGCTATCTGCTGCGTGGAATGGAAACCTTCGAGGCGGTGAAATACCTGGATTACGTCAACGTGATGTCGTACGACCTGCACGGCGCCTGGAATTCCCATGTCGGCCATAACGCGGCGCTCTACGATACCGGCAAGGATTCGGAACTGGCGCAGTGGAAGGTATACGACACCGCCGAATTTGAGGGCATAGGTTATCTCAACACCGACTGGGCGGTGCGCTATTTCCGCGGTGCGCTCGCGGCGGGCCGCATCAATATCGGCATTCCCTACTATACCCGCGGTTTTCAGGGGGTCAGCGGCGGCGATCACGGCTTATGGGGCCAGGCGGCGCTGCCGGATCAGAGCGCCTGTCCCGCGGGCACCGGCGTCGGCGACAATAACCAATGCGGCTTCGGCGCCGAAGGCATAGACAACCTGTGGCACGACAAGAACGAGGTCGGCGAGGAAGTGCCCGCCGGTTCCAACCCGCTGTGGCATGTGAAAAACCTGCAAAACGCCATAGTGCCCGACTATCTCACCGCTTACGGCCTGGATCCGCAAACCGATCCGGCGGACGTATTGAGCGGCAGCTACACCCGTTATTACGACTCGGTGGCGGTGGCTCCCTGGCTGTGGAACGAGCAGAAGCAGGTGTTTATCTCCATCGAGGACGAAGAGTCGATGGCGACCAAGGTCGACTATGTCATCAATCAGGGACTCGGCGGCATCATGTTCTGGGAACTGGCGGGGGATTTCGACTACAACGGCGCCAAGGGCCAGTATGAGACGGGCTCAAGCATGACCAGCCTGGCGTTCGACAGGTTCAGGCAAAGCGGCACCGCATACGATACCCGGGTCGGCAACGTGAACTTCAGCGTGCCGGCCGAGGCGGTTGACGTTGCGTTCGAGGCCAAAGACTTTCCCGTCGGCGACGACAACTACCCGATAGCACCGACCTTCGCCTTTACCAACAATTCCGCATTGGATCTTTCCGGCGCCAAGATCGCGTTTGATGTACCCGTCTCCACCTCGGCGGTGTTCAAATCGAACTGGAACGCCCAGGAAAAGCTCGGCATGGCGGTCGAAACGAACGGTGCCAATGCCGCGGGCAACAACATCGGCGGTTTCGAGAACGAGTTCCACCGCTTCTCCGTTACCCTGGTCAACGAATGGGGCGGCGCTGCCAAATCCTTTGCGCCCGGCGAAACGGTAGGTGCCGAGGTGATGTACTACCTGCCGATCACCGGGCCTGCAAACTTCACTATCGAAAAGGACGGCAAGGTGTACGCCTTCAAGTCCGAATATCCCATGTTGCCGGACGCCCAACCCGACACGGGGGGCGGTACAGGAGGCACGGGTGGCACGGGCTCCGACACCTGTGAAGGCACGCCGATCGCCGATATTCATGTCTATCCGAACTGGCCGCAGGTCGACTGGGCAGGTAACCCGGACCACGCCAATACGGGCGATCTGATGATAAACGGCAGTGCCGTCTACAAGGCCAAGTGGTGGACCAACACCGAGCCCGGCACCTCGGCAGACTGGGATCTCGCCTGCAACCTGTAAGCAAAGCGCGGGTTTCGGCCCGCCGACGCAAAGGGATGCGTAGTGACAAGGACAGGGTATCAGGCGCCGCGGTCAGTTTTTCCGGACAAGCCTGAACGAGGGACATCGATGAGTCAGCAGTACAAAAACTCAAATTATTAACGTACTAAAAGAGATTAAGAACATGAAAATTAAATCATTGAGCCTTGCCGTTGCCTTGGGTCTTTGCCCGGGGATTGCACTGGCCGTGCCTTCCACACCCACACTCAACTGGGAGCCGCAAAGCTATTCCATGGTGGATGTGGATCTCGAGGGCAGCGGCGGCTACAAGGCCCTGGTTCAGCGCCACACCAGCGTGGCAATTTCTATCGCGTGGGACGCCTGGAGCGGCGACGGCGGCGACAACTACAAGGTGTATTTCGACGATACCCTGGTCAATTCGGGCTCGCTGGCTGCGGGCACCAAGAGCGGCACCATCGCGTTTCCCTACGACAAGGCGGGCCGTTACACCCTGTACGTTGAGCTGTGTGAGGGCAGCACCTGTGCCCGCAGCGACGGCAAGGAACTGATCATCGCCGACACCGACGGCGCGCATCTGGCGCCGCTGCCGATGGATTACGATCCCAACAATCAAAATATCGGCACCAAGCAAGGCCTGGTAACCGGCGCCTATTTTGTCGAGTGGGGGATCTACGGCCGCGATTTCGACGTTTCCAACATTCCGGCGCAAAACCTCACCCACCTGCTGTACGGTTTTATTCCCATCTGTGGCCCCAACGATTCTATTTCAGGCGGTCCGAAGCAGGCGCTGGATACCGCCTGTCAGGGCTCGCAGGACTTTGAGGTGGTGATCCACGACCCCTGGGCCGCGGTGCAAAAGGCGCTGCCGGGCACGCCGAGCACGGATCCCATTCGCGGTACCTACGCCCAGCTGATGGCGCTTAAGCAGCGCTATCCGGATCTCAAGATATTGCCGTCCGTGGGCGGCTGGACCCTGTCGGATCCCTTCTTCTCGTTTACCGACAAGAGCAAGCGAGATGTTTTCGTCGCTTCGGTGAAGGAGTTTTTGCTAACCTGGAAGTTCTACGACGGGGTGGATATCGACTGGGAATTCCCCGGCGGTGACGGTGCGAATTCAAGCCTCGGCGATCCGGCCAACGACGGTGCCGCCTATGTGGCCCTGATGCAGGAGCTGCGCGCCATGCTTGATTCGCTCGAAGCCGAAAGCGGCCGCGAGTACGAGCTGACCTCCGCCATCGGTGTCGGTTACGACAAGCTGGAAGACGTCGACTATGCTGCCGCCAGCCAGTATATCGACCATATCTTCGCCATGAGCTACGACTTTTACGGTGCCTGGAACAACGTCACCGGGCACCAGACCGGGCTTTACTGCGGCGCACACCTGAGCGCGGGCGAGTGCGACGGTACCGGGCTGGATGAGGAAGGCAACCCAAGGAAGGGGCCGTCCTATACGGTGGACAACGCGGTTAAATTGCTGATGGCGCAGAACGTGCCGTCGCAGAAAATTGTGGTCGGTGCCGCCATGTACGGACGGGGTTGGGAAGGGGTGTACGACGCCAATGCGACCATTTCGGGCAACCCCATGACGGCGCCCGGCAACGGCCCGCTCACCGGCACCACGGCACAAGGGGTGTGGGAAAAAGGCATCATCGACTACAAGGGGTTGAAGGCCAATATGATAGGAGCGTCCGGCACCGGCATCAACGGCTTCGAGGTCGGTTTTGACGACGTCGCCAAGGCGTCCTACGTGTGGAACCGCAGCACCGGAACCTTGGTCACCTACGACAGCCCCGAGTCGGTGATCGCCAAGGGACAGTATGTGATGGACAACAACCTCGGCGGCCTGTTCGCGTGGGAAATCGATGCTGACAACGGCGATATATTGAATGCCATGCACGCGGGCCTGTCCGGGGCGCCGAACGCCAACCATAAGCCGGTGGTCTCCGTAACGAGCACAGTGAGCGTGGCAAGCGGCGCGTCCGCCTCGGTTTCTGCCAGCGCCAGCGATGCCGACGGCGACACCCTGAGCTATGTCTGGAGCGGCGACAGCGCGCTGACATTGGCCAACGCAAATACCGCGAGCGTGACGGTGACCGCACCGAGCGTCAGTCAGGATACCGTCTACAGCCTGAATGTATCGGTATCGGATGGTAAGGATACGGTGAGCAAGTCCGTTCAGGTGACGGTGACGGCGCCGTCCGTGCCGAACAATGCGCCGGTGGTGGATGCCGTTGCTGACCTCAGCCTGGTCGAGGGCACGTCAACGGGCGTCAGTGTCACTGCATCGGATGCAGATAACGATCCGCTGACGTACAGCTGGAACGTGCCCGCAGGCCTGACGTTGAGCGGCAGCGGCGCCAGCGTCACCTTGAGCGCCGGTGTGGTGACCGCAGACACCGTTTATCCCGTGTCGGTCAGCGTATCGGACGGCAAGGACAGCACGGTGATAAGCTTTAATGTCACCGTGACCGACGACGGCACGACGACCGGCGGCAATAGCTGGGATCCGGCGGCGATTTACGTGGCGGACGATCTGGTGCTCTATCAGGGCGTTGAATACCGTGCCAAATGGTGGACCCAGGGCGACCAGCCGGATCTCGGTGGTCCGTGGGAAGCGACCAGCAGCCCCACCGACGGCAACGGTGATGTGATCTGGCAGGCGGCGGCCATCTATAACGGCGGCGACATCGTCAGCCACAACGGCGTGCTGTATCAGGCCCAGTGGTGGACGCAGGGTGAAGAACCGGGCGTTGCAGCGGTGTGGGTCGCCCTGTAAGTTTTTAATCCGAATGACCGACGGAAAAAAGCGGCAAGCCTCGGCTTGCCGCTTTTGTTGCAATATGCGACAGTCTGTATTCAATAAAGGTAAAATATGCGCTTAATCGGTTAATGACTCGTTTTATGGGCCTGGTATGGCTTTCTCTTCTCTTAACCTTGCTTTGGGGGTTTGCGGTTTACGGTAACTGCGACAAAACCCTTAAGGTCGGCGTATATGCCAACTGGCCGCCCTATACCCTGGCCAACCAGGAACAGTTTTCCGGCATCGATGTTGAGGCAACGCGCCTTATCCTTGCCGCTGCGGGCTATTGCACCCGGTTTATTACCGTGCCCTCCTCAGGCAGGGGCCTGACCGAATTGAAAATGGGGCGGATTGATGTGTTGCCGGCGGCAAGCTACACCCCAAAAAGAGAAACCTCAGCGGTTTTTTCAGCAGCATATCGGGAAGAGGTGATGCGGTTATTCTGGCGTCCTCAACCCGGCAGGGATTCCTTAACCTTGACGCAACTGATGGGGATGGGAATGACGCTGGCGGTCAGCACCGGCGCCTATTACGGGGCGGAACTTGAAAGGCTAGAGGAAGCCGCCCGCAGCACGGGCAAGCTGGTTGAAGTGAGCCGGGCCGATGTGCGCTTCGACATGCTTTCCCGCGGCCGTGTCGATATGGTGGTCGACGATGCGCTGACCGGCGATTACCTGGTGCGAACCGAGGGCTATAGCGGGATCGGGATGCATCCCTATGTTGTGCATCGGGATCCTATCTATCTAATGGTCAGCCGCCTCATCGCCACACCCGAGCTGATGCAGCGCATCAACCGAGCCATCGCCGAAAAGCAGGACGTGATCCGGGCCCTGCTTGCGGTAAAACACGACTCACCCTCAGGCCATCTGTAACGACGATATCGTCAACCACTCAAGCTTGTCGTTTTTTATTAGCCAGTTCGAATATATGTGACCATAATTAGCTAACGGCTTTTCTGTTCGACCAATAAATGCAGTTTTTCCGGCGCATCTTTACCTTTTTGTTCAGTCTCCTTACGTTCTGGAGTTGCCTGGCCGTTGCCGAATACGACGAGGTGCGTATCGGGGTGCTCAGCAGCTGGCCGCCCTACATGCAGGTGGAGGGCGAACAGTATCGCGGGCTCGACCTGCTGGCGGCGGGGCTGATCCTCGAAAAGGCGGGCCTGCGTCCGGTGTTCGTGACCCTGCCTTCATCCAGTCGGGGATGGGCCGAGCTGGAAATGGCGCGAATAGACATGCTGGTGGCCGCCAGTTACACCAGCGAGCGAGCACGTAGAGGTCGCTTCAGCGTCGCCTACCGGGATGAGGTGATGCGGATTTTCTGGCAGCCCAAGGCCGGTATGGAAAACTTCTCGCTTGAACAGCTGATGGAAAAAGGCCTGACCCTGGCAGTCAACCCCGGCGCCTATTACGGTCCCGAGCTGGAACGGCTGCGCCGCTCGGGGCGCTTTGAAAAGCAGATCGTCGAGGTGGGGCGCGCCGAGGCGCGCTTTGAGATGTTGGCCCTCGGTCGGGTCGATATGGTGATCGACGACGAACAGACCGGCCTTTACCTGATAGACAAACATAGTTACCAGTCCATAGCGCCGCATTCTCATGTGGTGCACCGGGATCCGATTTTCCTGGTACTTGGCAGGCATATTGCCGACCACGCCCTGATGGCGAGGATCAATCTGGCCATCATCGCCAACCGGGATGCCTTGGCACAAATTATGGCGCAAAAGTAAGACAGGTTGGCCCGGCTGCTTTACAATAACGCGGGTTAATCATGATAAGGAACAGGGATGCAACCCGAATCGCTGCCAGAGAGCCTGAAACGCCATTTCGGCTACGACGAATTTCGCCCCGGCCAGGGGCAAACCATCTCCAACCTGCTCGACGGGCGCTCATCCCTGGCGATTTTTCCCACCGGTTCCGGCAAGTCCCTGTGTTACCAGCTGACATCCCAACATCTGCCTCACCTGACCCTGGTGGTGTCGCCGCTTTTGGCGCTGATGAAGGATCAGATCGCGTTTTTGCGCGCCAAGGGGATCGCCGCCGCCAGCCTGGATTCGGCGCAGGACAAAAGGGAGGCAAACGAGGTGATGGCGGGCGTACGCAGCGGCGCCATCAAGATATTGATGATCTCCGTCGAGCGTTTCAAAAACGAACGCTTCCGAAGCTTTATTTCGCAGCTGCCGATTTCCATGCTGGTGGTGGACGAGGCGCACTGTATCTCGGAATGGGGTCACAATTTTCGCCCCGACTACCTCAAGCTGCCGCGCTATCGCGACGAGCTGAATATTCCGCTGGTATTGCTGTTGACCGCGACGGCGACTAAAAAGGTCAAACGGGATATGGCGGAGCGTTTTGCCATCGAACCGGATTGCATCGTCCAGACCGGGTTTTACCGGCCCAATCTGGATCTCACCGTGTTGAGTGTCCGTGAAACCGACAAACCGGGCATGCTCACCGACATCGTCGGCCGGCAAAATGGTGCGGGCATCGTTTACGTCACCCTGCAGCAAACCGCCGAGCGGGTGGCCGGCCAGCTGCAACGGGCGGGGTTTAATGCGGCGGCCTATCATGCCGGGCTTGACGACGGCGAGCGCCATCGCATTCAGGATGCCTTTATGGCCGGACACATTCCCGTCGTGGTGGCGACCATCGCCTTCGGCATGGGGGTGGATAAAAGCGACATCCGTTTTGTGATCCACTACGACCTGCCGAAATCCATCGAGAACTACAGCCAGGAAATCGGCCGTGCCGGACGCGACGGCCAGCCCTCTTATTGCTATACGCTGGCGAATCTCGACGGCCTGACCACGGTTGAGAACTTCGTCTACGGCGACACTCCCGAGCTGTCCGGAATCGAGCAGGTGCTCGGGGACATTCGGGCCCATGTGCATGGCGGCCACTGGGAAATGCAGGAGCTGGCGCTGTCGAACGCCAGTAATATTCGAACGCTTGCGCTGAAAACCCTGCTGGTACAGCTGGAACTGAAGGGGGTGCTCGTGCCCCTTTACGCCTATTACGCCGACTTCAAGTTCAAGTTCCTTGCCGATAAAGAGGCCGTTCTGGCGCGTTTCGATGACGCGCGGCGGGAATTCCTGTCGCTGATCTTCTCCCATACCGAATTCAAAAAGGTGTGGGGCACGCTTAATTTCGATGCCCTCGGCCAACTCGCCGACCGTAAGCGGGTGGTTGCGGCCCTCGATTACCTGGCCGAGCAGGGGCTTATCGAGCTGGAAACCAAACGCATTACCCAAGTATACAGTGTGGATGAAAACGCCCTGGCCACGCCGGATCTCGCTGCCACGTTGCACGGTTATTTTGCTGACAAGGAGCAGGCGGAGGTTAAACGTATCAAGGCCCTGGTGCGCTTTTTCGAACTGGATCGCTGCCTGAGTGCCAATCTGGCGCGCTATTTCGACGACACGGATGCGCCCGAATCCTGCGGCCACTGTTCGGTGTGCCGCGGCTACCCGGTGAAGCTGAATTATTCGGCAGAGCCGCAATGGCCCACCGACGAGCGGCTCAGGGGCGAGCTGGATGCGCTGAAAAAGCATCTCGCATCAAAGGGGCTTGGCGAATTAAGCGTCGACACGCAAAGCCGTTTTCTTGCCGGGATTTCAGTGCCGTTGTTTGCCCGCCACAAGGTGCGCCAACTGAGCGGTTTTGCCCTTTGCGAAAAGTTGCCCTACGGCGAAATACGCGCCAAGGTGGCGGCGCTTACCGTTAGCGCCGCTTAAAGCTGCTGCGCCGGTTCAGCTTAGAAACGGTAGCTGAAGCTCGCGCCTATATTTGCCGAGTGAGCGCGGTTTATATCACCACGCCCGGAAATAAAACGCATCAATTAATCTGCTTCTTCCTCATCATTTGGGCAGACTATGCTCGATATTGTAAGATTTACACTCATTCGGCGATCTGTACAGCATCAAGCCATTGCCTGATATCGCTGGCGATATCCTGCCAGCCCGGTTCCGCCGTCAGCCAGTGGGCGTGGTTTGCATATTCCTTGTAGCTCGCCACCTTTTTATATTTCTGTGCGGTTTTACGCACCACGGCCGCGGGCACGATTTTGTCGTCGCCGGCAGCAACGAACAGCATGGGGCAGCTGATTTTGCTCTCATCGACCCGCGAGGCGTGATGGCGGTCTAAAAACCAGTAGCCGATTTCAAATATCGCGCGGCCGGATTCGAACACGAATTTATCGTAGGCGGCCCTTTGTTCGGCAGGGGAGAGCTTGCCGAGGATCGCATAGGCGGCCTCATTAAATGTCAGGTGCATCGGCGTTTTCCAAAAGCCCCATCGGGTCTGCACGCTCCAGAAGCTTCGGATCACCGACGGGCGAATCGCCCATATGCCGGCGGGCGCGGCGGGGGCCAAAAGCACCACGGCCTTGGCAAGACCTCTGCTCGCCAGGAGCTGCGCCAGCAAACCGCCCATGGAATGGCCCAGCAAAACGGGCTTGTGCGGCAGCTTTTTTATTTCCTTTTCCAGATCATCGAGATAATCGAGCAGACCTGTGGTGCCGAGGCGGGGATCCGGTGCATCCGCAGGGGTCATTCGGTGATAGCGCAGCGCGGGCACGACGCAGTCAAAGTCGCTTTCGAAGAACCGGCGGTAGTTGTCGAAGCACCAGGGGCCGCCCCACATGCCGTGGATCATAAAAAGGGTATCGCGCACTGCGGGTCTCCGTTATCAGAATGGATTTGCTTTGTTGCCTGAGGTTCGCTACTTTTCAGATTAAATGTGACTGTACTACAAAGAGTTAGGAAAAGGCTAATCATGCACCCCCATATTGCTTCCCTGTACGCGTGCGCGCAAAAGCCCGCCCGCCTTATCGTCGGACTGATGAGCGGCACCTCCCTCGACGGCCTGGATGTGGCCCTGTGTAAGGTGAGCGGCGCCGGAACCGAGACGAAAATAGAGCTGCTGCGTTTTGCCACATGCCCTTACGAAGCCGATTACAAACAGCGGGTTAAAACCGTGTTTGCGCGGCGGGATATCGATCTCCAGCAGCTGACGCTTTTGCACCCCTGGATAGGCAGGCATCACGGCGAACTGGTCAACGCCTGCCTGAATGAGTGGGGCGTTAAGCCGGAGGAGGTGGACTTAATCGCCAGCCACGGCCAGACGGTGTTTCATTGCCCGAAACAGCAGCACGGGTTAGCGGAGTATGGCAACGCCACCTTACAGCTCGGCGACGGCGATCACCTGGCCGTTGCAACCGGCATCACCACGGCCAGCGATTTCCGCCAGAAGCATATCGCGGCGGGGGGCGAGGGGG
>JBNKEN010000257.1:0-5139 GCA_050288805.1 Pseudoalteromonas sp. | reverse complement strand
CGCATCCATTCCCGCGCCCCGCGACGAATATCGCGCGCCCCCTCATTGTTCATCCCGACACCGCCGCCGCGCAGCGTCGGGTCGCTGGCATCGGCAAAACGGCTCGGATCCTTGTAGGCCTGCGCAACCCCCCGGCCATCCCTAGTCAGCCAGATCACCTTGACATCCAGGGCCGGGTTTCTCAGCAGATACTTAAGCCTGATGCCTATCTTCGACGAGTCGACGACCGCCGCCGCCCCACTCACTTTTTGCACCGCGGCCACCAGATCCGCATTGCGGGCCTGAATGGTTTTTAGCCGCCGTGGCCAGCCGGGATCCAGATTCAATAAGGCATCGCGAAGGAATTCCGTTACGTCGCCGCGTACCAGAGGGCGCAACAGGCGTCTGGCATAGGCACCTGAGCCGCTGCGAATATCCGTACCGGCATCAAAGATTGAAAACGCGTGCCCGCGAACCCGCATTTCTTCGCTGATCTGCTGCCAGAATCCGCAATCTCGCAGCAAACTGTGACAGGAGCACAAATAATGTTCGGGATCCGCCAGATTGGTTGCCTTCAATTCGCCGACGCTGGCCAGCTGCGGATGTGACGATAACAGCATGGCGGTCAGGGTGGAGCCCGAATGACTGGCGGCCGCAAGGTAAATAAGAGGAAGCTTCATCAACGACCTTTCAGCTCCCGGTGGCTCTTGCGTTTGCGCCATTCCCGGCCGAACATGCGCAGGAACAGCCAGTTCGTAACCAGATAGCGTCCCATCAGGCGTCGAGGCTCCTGCAGCGCTCGATACAACCATTCCAGTCCGGCGCGTTGCCAGATCAGCGGCGCCCGCTTCACCTTGCCGGCCAGTACGTCAAACGAACCGCCGACGCCATGCACCACAGGCACCCTCATGGTCCGGTTCCAGCGCGCCATAAATTGCTCTTTTTTGGGGGAGGTCATGGCAACAAACAGCACATCGGGTTTGGCCCGGGCGATGTTCGCCGCCACCTCCGGCGCGTCTTCGTCGCTGAAATAGCCATGCTGACGTCCGGCCAATACATTGCCGGGATAGTTTTCCGCAATCTTTGCCGCAACTTTCTGCGACACCTCCTCACTGGCGCCGAGGCAATAGATGCGATAGCCGCGCTCGGCCCCTTGTTCGAGAATACGATACATAAGATCGATACCGGCGACCCGCTCGGGCAGGGGTTGCCCCAACAGGCGGCTGGCGGTAACCACAGAACTGCCGTCGGCCATCAGCAGATCCGAGCCGCATACATCCTGCATCAGTTCTGGATTGCGCTGCATATTGACGATTTTGGCCGCGTTAAGCATGCCGATATTGAGCCCCTTGCGTTGCGCAACCGCCCGTTCGACATCTTGCAGGGCGTCATCCATGGTTGCCGCATGGATATCAAGCTCAAAAATCGAGACAACCGGATGATTCACAGGCAGTTTTTCAAGCTCCTTCTGGGTTGCGTCGCTTTGCGCCATAGTGTCCCCTCGGGCAGGTAAAAGGTGGTAAGACAGTGTGATTAGTTTTTTGGCTGCACTTCTTAGCATAGACGGCGATACGCCAAGAGCAATTTACGCGTTCTCGGCCGAACCGGCTTTTGACAAGCGGCCGATCACCCGTTATCCCTTTAAGTGGTTGCCCGCACAATTAAATCGCCGGGAAAGGAAAAAAATGACAAGCAAGCGGCCCATACCCCTGGTTATTTCACTCGACTACGAACTCTTCTTTGGCCCCCGAAGCGGATCGGTCGAGGCGTGCCTGATCACCCCCATAGAGCAGCTCCTCCCCGTGTTGGCGCCGACCGCAGCACGCTTGACCCTGTTTGTGGATGCCGGTTTTTTACTGCGCCTGAAGCACGAGGGTGAGCGACACCCCCAATTGCTTGAACAGTTCGAACGCATCCGTCATCAGTTGCTGATCTTGTCCAGACAGGGGCACGATATTCAACTGCATATTCATCCCCACTGGGAAGACACCTCTTTTGATGGTGCACAGTGGCACACCAACACCCGCCGCTACCGTTTGCAAGATTTTCCCGCCGAGCAAAGAAGCACACTGGTGGCTCGTTACAAAGGCATCCTGGAAAGCTGCTCGGAAAAACCTATATTTGCCTACCGGGCCGGCGGCTGGTGCGTACAACCCTTTATGCCGCTCAGAAATGCATTGCAGAAAAACGGGATCTGGCTCGACAGCACCACCTATCGGGGCGGATTCCGAGGCGAGGTGGCCCGCTTTTTCGACTTTCGTCGCCTGCCCCGGCTGCCATGGTGGCGTTTCAGTGACGATCCCCTGGTAGAGGATGAGCAGGGCCCTTTTCTCGAGGTTCCCATCAGCAGCTACACCCTGTCGCCCTCTTTTTTTTGGCAATTCGCTCTGTTGAAGCGCTTCGGTAAGCAAAAGTTCAGTACCTTTGGCGACGGACAGGCGATGCCCAACACCAAGGATTATTACTGGCAACGCCTGACCCGCCCGACCTTGAGCCCGGTGATGCTCGACGGGTTTAAGGCCGGACAACTGGAAAATGCCCTGCGCCACCACCTCAAATACAACCCAGACGGCGTGCTAAATATTATGGGGCATCCGAAAAGCCTGACCCCCTATTCGCTTAAAAAACTCGGGGAGTTTCTCAACCGGCATCCCAATCTTAAACCGATCACCCTCAGCAACTTCACACTGCAGGGACTTGTTATATGAAGCCTTGGAGACAGCTTCGAACACTCCCAAGACCATCATCTGTATTAAGTCAGACGGGAGGCCGATAAGTTGCCGGAGCTCGCCCCTCTCGATTGGCTGTACATCAGCATGGAGTTGATGCTGGCAGCCGTCGTCGCGTTAAAAATGCCGCTGCCAAGAATAAGAATATTCTTCGTGCTGGCGGCGCTTGCATCCGCTTTGTGGCATTTTCATAGCAATCGTCTGCTGCTGCCCCTGATCGCCCCCGGCAATCACCAGCTTATATTGGAGATCTTGCGCTACCTGTGCTGGCTGTTATTACTGCTTGAACTCCTGATGCTTTCGCGTGGTGACCGCCTGCCTAAATTCTGGACCTGGCCGCTCTACACCTTACTTACCAGCCTCGTAGTGGCCTTCATCTGGACGACTGCGCCGCACAGCAGCACGCGTTTTTATGCTGCAGCCCTGTATGGGGGAATTTTTTGTTGCCTGTTGCTGATAGTGGTATGTGAACAGTTACTGCGCCACGATCACTCCAGCCGCATGAGTAAATTGGTGGCCCTGTCGGCGTTGACCCTGTTTTCCTACGATATCTTCGTTTTTTCAGCCACCCTGCTGGCCCCGGAGGACAAACTGGCCTGGTGGGCTGCGCGCACAGAAATAAGCAGCGCTACCGCCTTTGTGATGGCGCTCGGTAGTCTTTTTTATGCGCGTCAGCTCAGGGAGCGAAGCCGGATCCAGCTCTCCCACAGCGTCATCCTGTTTAATACCAGTCTGACCCTGGCCGGCGCCTTTTTTATTCTGATGGCCCTGTTCGTCAGCGTTATTCGCTATTTCGAGATAGACTGGCTGCTCGGCACCCGGATCAGCATCTACGTGATGGCGGCCTTTATTCTGGTGACTCTGTTTTTTGCCGAAAAAACCCGTCACAAGATAGCCGTCTGGGCCAGCAAGCACTTTTTCGCCCACAAGTACGACTACAAGCGCCAGTGGATCACGCTGGATTCGCTGCTCGCCAAACCCCGCCCGGGGAAAAACAGCTACGATCAGGCACTTTACGCCATCTGCCAGCTGTTTTCCTGTTACGGCGGCGGGTTATGGTTGAAGGGACCCCAATTCTACTCCCTGGTCAGCCACCGCAGGTTTCCCCCGCCGACGGGCGAGCTGGTTAATAACTCGTCTGCAATGATAAAAAACATGGAGGCCAGCGACTGGGTCTACCAACTCAATCATAACGGCAACGGCCATGCTGCCCCCCAGAACGAACTGCCCGACTGGCTGCAGCGGCTCCCGGATGCCTGGGTGGTGGTGCCGTTAAACGGGCAAACCCAGCTGGACGGTTTTGTTGTGCTGTGCAAAAAGCATCGTGAAGAGCAATTAAGCTGGGAAGATTTGGATCTGCTCAAGCTGACGGGTCGCCAGCTTGCGAGCTATATTCGCAGCCAGCAAGCCTTTGAAAAGCTGACCCACAACCAGCAGTTCGAGATGTTCAACAAGCTCACCGCCTTTGCGATTCACGATATCAAAAACCTGGTGGCACAGCAGTCGCTGGTTGTTAAAAATGCCGCCAAGTTCAAGCACCAGCCCGAATTCATCGAAGACGCCATCGCCACCATTGCCGCGTCGGTCAAAAAAATGGAACAGTTACTGATCAAATTAAAGGGCAATACGGTGGATGAGAATGCCCGGTGTTGCCTGCAACATACCATGGCCGAATTGCTCGCGCTGACACGCAACAGCCTGCCCGTTCCCGCGCTCACTCAGCCCGACAGCCCGATAATGCTCAAAATCGATAAGGATAAACTGCTGATGGTACTAAGCCATCTGCTGAAAAATGCGCAGGATGCCTGTGGTGACGACGATGAAATCGATATCAGCATCGAACGCGAGGGAAACGGCGTGTGGATCCACATCAGGGATACCGGTTGCGGTATGTCTGATGAGTTCATAAAGGAACACTTGTTTCGCCCGTTTCGCAGCACCAAAAATGAGAACGGTCTGGGGCTCGGCGCATACCAGATCCGCGAACTCGTACATCAGCATAAAGGGGAGCTGCTGGTTCAAAGTTCACCCGGCAGTGGCAGCCACTTCGCAATTTATCTGCCGGTTGCGGAGAAATTTAGTGAAACTCAGACAACTGACCTATAGTTATTTTGACAACGGAATGGGGGAATTATGAAACATCTGATCTTGGCTTGGATCGCGCTTTTTCTGCTCGGCGCCTGCAGTAACTCAACCAACCAAACCGTCTACAATGAAGAGACCCGGATCTCCGAATACCTGATCGGCAGCGGCGACGTGCTGTTTATCAGCGTGTGGAAAAACCCGGATCTATCCTTGTCCGTACCGGTGCGCCCCGACGGACATATTTCCGTCCCTCTGGTCGGTGATGAACTGGCCGAAGGGCTGACCGCCGATCAATTGTCGAAAAATCTTGCACAAAAGCTCAGTAAATTCATCCGCCTGCCGCAAG
>JBNKEN010000256.1:0-3126 GCA_050288805.1 Pseudoalteromonas sp. | reverse complement strand
CGATAATGCGTCTTATATTTGTCGAAATAGTGTTGCAGCTGCGCTTGTGACAGCACTTCATTGTCGGGCGCGAGATCTTTGGTTAAAAATTCGACCTTTTGGATCATCCGTCGCCTGATCACAAAATCGTTGTCTGCGAGCGACAGCTTGTTCGCTTCGCGGAATAATGCCTCTTCGGTGGTAAAATCACGAATAAGCCCCTTTAATTCGCTCGCCGGCATTTCGTCGAGTTGTTTTTCAAACGCGGGCAAGTCGAACCGTTTGGCGCGAAATTGCATGTAATTAAGCAGCGCTGTCCTGTCTATCTTAATCGTCGCGGGATGACCGTCGGCGGCAGCGGATGAGAACTGTGCATAGAGAATATAAAGCAGCAACCCACTCAGCAGAAATTGTACTAGGGGTTGGCGAATTATCGTGACCATCTTTACACCTCTTAATTGACCACATTCGGTAAAACGTGTTGAACTCAGGTTAAAAATAGCCTTGCACACCCAGGTTCTCAATCAAGCTTAAAGGCCAAATGCCAACCACCCATGACTTATGCCGTAAATAAATTGACTTAACACGCAGTTCGCGCTTTATCAAATCTCAAGACGCAAAAAGAAAGTCGCGCGCTTTCGGCAAGTCCATGCTCCGCATTACACCGTGCGGAAACGATCAACTCCCATACTTTTCATGTGGTTACATCATTAACGATACGCTTTATTCAACCCTAAACACCACCAAATGCCCGCGCTTCGCTCAGATACAAAATGATTTGCTCACATTTCATACGCGATTTTATTTACATCCTGATAATAACTTTGCGCAATACATCAAATACTTTTCATTTTAAGTAATCTCATGCGTTTCTCTAATGCCATAGATTGATACCAAGAACACGGGCGAGCACGCCCGTCTCGCTCAGCAAGAAGGTCGAAAGCGCTGACAACGTCATCCGCCTGTTCGATAAAACTGCGCCCGTGTTCCAACATTAATTCAGGAGAAATGTATGTTTGCATATGAAAATATCGATGCCTCGATAGTGCAAGATGACGAAAGCCCTTGGGTTCCTTTTACACCCTATACCGATCAGGTATTCCTAAAATACTTCAAGATCGATCCGGTACGCGGCGAAGTGATCGCGCTGTTAAAGGCCCCGGGTAACATGGTATTGCCAACGCATTACCACGGCGGTTCGGTGATCGTCTACACCATCGAAGGAAAATGGAGCTACGATGAGCATGACTGGGTTGCTGAAAAAGGCTCTGTCGTTTATGAAACGGCCTGCAGCACCCACACGCCTCGCTCTCATGACGAAGAAACGATTACTTTCAACATCACACAGGGTGATTCCGAGTATCTGGATGCCGAAGGCAATTTGCTTGCCAAAGAAAACTGGCAGTCACACCTCAAACGTTACCTGGACTTCTGTGAGGCCAACGGCATCGAGCCGAAAGACCTTACATCGTTTGAAAAAAGCTGATTTCCTTTGTCCCGCTATACTTTAACGAGTGCTCGAAATAGCGGGACAAGCCGTTTGGAAGATAAACTTCCGACAACAGCTAAATTCGCAAACGGTCGTCGCCATGTGACACGCCGGAACGAAGTCGGTTTGTGCTCATACCACACACGTTGCGAAACATCTCAGCCCTTTTACTAAAAGACAAGAGGACGCTATGAACTACAATAAAAAACCAACAGGTCGATTTAAGGCCACAGCACTCGCTTTGGCAGTTGCTTCGGCTGTCGCCGTCCCTAACGTCCAGGCAGTGGAAATCAACACGGGTAATCCCAACCTGGCCATTCGTTTCGACAACACAATTCGGTTGAACTACGCGACGCGCGTTGAAAGCGCCGACGCCACCCTTAGCAACAGTTATAACAACAATGACGGCAACCGCAATTTTGAAGCCGGCGACACGGTAAACAGCCGATTCGACCTTCTCACCGAGTTCGACGTGGTGTACAAAAATTCATTCGGTTTCCGTGTCAGCGCAGCATCTTGGTACGACCACGGGTATGTCAACCTCAATGACAATAATGATTCAAGTAACCTGCAACGCAGTGAGCATGAACTCAGTAATTACGCAAAGCGCTATTACCGCGGACCGTCGGGTGAGATTCTCGATGCCTTCCTGTTCTACTCCACCGATTTCGGCGAAAACCTGTTTTCCGCCAAGCTAGGCCGCACCACCGCCTATTGGGGTGAGAGCCTGTTCAACTTTGTCCACGGTGTCAGCTACGGCCAGTCGGCCGTCGATATCAGCAAGGCCGTCGGTGTGCCAGGCAGTGAGGCGAAAGAACTCTTTATTCCGCGCGAGCAATTAAACCTGACCTTTAACCTGGGTTACGAGTGGACACTTTCCGCGCAATACTTCTTCGATTGGGAAGCGGCCCGCCTGCCTGAAAGCGGCACCTATTTCGGATTTAACGATGCCATTCAAAGCGGCGTTGACGACCTGACTTATATCTATCAGGCAAACCCGTTTGCCGGCGTCAGTGGTTTCCTCCCCTTGATGCCGCTTGATGTTACCCCGGCGATTCCCGGCAACGACATACTACTCGGTGTAGATTTCGGTGCGAGTCCAGCCCCGGATTATATTCGCCTCATGGGAGGTAAAACCTATACACCTGATAAGAAAGGTGACTTCGGTTTGATGGCGCAATGGAGCCCGGAATGGTTAGACGGGACACTCGGTTTTTACTACCGTAATACCTCGGATATTCTTCCGAACCTGGCAATTATCGCGGACCCGAGCGAGGTAGCAACCAGTTGCGTTAACGTGAATGGCGCCCCCTACCCTGATGTCTGTGCCATGGCCGCACCTATGCTGCCTGCCACGCTACCGGTGCCAAACGCGGTGGTCACAGGTAATCTAGGTACTTATCACCAGTTCTACGTAGACGATATCGACGTTTACGGCGTCAGCCTTTCAAAGAGTATCGGCGGCGTATCCGTCGGGGTTGACCTCAACTATCGCGAAAACATGCCGCTTGCGAGCATCGCCGCCGTTATCAACCCGATGGCACCGGACGGCGTTATCCCCGGCGTAGCCAGCTCAATAGAAAACGATCCGGTAGCAAAAGGTAATACGGTCCACGCAGTCGTAAACGCCATCTCAACCTTTGCCAAGACCCCGTTGT
>JBNKEN010000255.1:0-4892 GCA_050288805.1 Pseudoalteromonas sp. | reverse complement strand
TTGATATTTTCGTGTTTAACTGGTGAAATAACCAACGATAAAAACTTAACACTAATATAAGTTGAACTTATTATATGAAACCACGAGTAGGTCATTTAAATAGCTTCAGCACATTCGAGAGCGCCGCGCGCCTGGAAAGCTACAGCAAGGCGGCCGACGAGCTTTACATTACCCAGGCTGCGGTGAGCCAGCAGATGAGAACCCTTGAGAACACCCTGGGCGTTAAACTGTTTGTCAGAACAGGACGCAAAATGCAATTAACGCAAAGTGGTGAAACCCTGTTTGCTTCTGTCAGTCAAGCCTTTGAAAGTCTGGAACAAGGTATCGCCAAGATAAGCAATCAATCGGCGAACGGTGAACTGGTTGTCACCTCAACCCAATCCTTTTGCTCATTATGGCTGATGCCTCGCCTATACCGTTTTTATCAGCTTTATCCGTCGATCAACGTAAAAATAGTCGGCTCCAATCGCATGGAAAGATTACAAAACCAGCGTATCGACCTCGCTATCCGCTTTTCGAGCCAAGACACCTTAGATAACCCGGAGCAGATAGAGCTGATACCTGCAGGCGAGGACAAGGTGTACCCCGTCTGCTCCCCGACTCTCCTGAAAGAAATGAATATAAAATCACCGGCGGATCTGCTGCGCTGCCCTAAGGTCAGTTTTTCCAACGCTGCTCGAATCACCTGGCGACGTTGGTTCGAAAGTCAGGGGATCGAATACAGCGATCAAAGTCAGAATACGACCTTGGTGGAATCAACGGATCTTGCACTCAGTGCGGTGTTGGGAGGTCACGGCGTAACCTTGGCTTCCTCTGCCATGTTCGCCGGGTATGTAAAATCCGGTCTTTTGGTGGTGCCGTTTGCGATCCCTCACGAGGTCACCTGGCGCAGGTTCATAGCCTATGACGCCCAATCGCCAAAAATTGAACGTATCCGCCTGTTCAGCGACTGGCTGGAATCCGAACTGAAGCAAGTGACAACGCCATGAACTTTCTCGCCCATGCCCATCTGGCCCGTTTTACGGACAGCTCGGTGGTAGGAAACCTGCTCGGCGATTTTACCCGGGGACTGGATGTGCAAACCTTACCACCCGAATGGCAGCTAGGGATCCGCCTGCATCGTAAAATAGATTTGTTCACCGACAGCCATCCCGAGATATTGGCGCTGCGCAGTGAACTCGGCGAACTCAGGCGCTACGGCGGGATCATCTTGGATATTTTGCTCGACCACGTGCTGGCATGTGAGTTCGATGCGCTCGCCGGGCTGAATCTGGCCGAGTTTGCCGCTTCGGTATACGCCGAATTCAGGCTCACTGGTAACCCTCTTCCCCCGGATTTTAACTCGGTCGCGAGAAAAATGGCCAGCGACGATTGGCTGTTTGGCTATCGGGATTTGAACAGAATTGCACTCGCGCTGGAGAAAACATCCCTGCGACTGTCGCGCAGACCTCCGTTGACCGAATCGCTGATCTGGTATGAAAGCAACCGCCCCCGTATCGATGAGATTGCCATCGGGTTTTACGGCGAGCTGAAATGCTTCAGCCGGGTGGAGTATCGGCGTTTACTGGAGACATAAAAAAACCGTTATCTTGCGATAACGGTTTTTAAATTTGGTGCCGTGGGCGGGACTTGAACCCGCACGAGCATAGCTCACCACCCCCTCAAGATGGCGTGTCTACCAATTCCACCACCACGGCATATTCTTTTAGTTTGGTACGTCGGTATTTTCCTTCGCACCGCCTTCAGAAGGTACGTCCTCTGAGGCTGGTTTTACCGTTTCAACAGCCGGAGCTGATTCCAGGTTTTCCCATGTTTCAATTTGTTTCACCTGACCGGCGGTCAGATTACCAAGTACTATACTGAGCACGAAAAAAACGGCTGCCAGGATAGTGGTTGTCTTGGTCATAAAGTTGCCTGCGCCGGAAGAACCGAATACAGTGGCTGATGCGCCGGCTCCGAAAGAAGAGCCCATATCTGCGCCTTTACCCTGCTGGATCAGCACCATGCCGATCAACGCCAGTGCAACGATAAGATAAACTACTAATAAAATCTCGTACATCTATACGTTTCCTTTTGCACTTTCACAAATCGCAATAAAGGATTGTGGTTTCAGACTCGCGCCGCCTATCAGGCCGCCATCGATATCCGGTTGTGCAAATAACAATTCGCTATTTGATTCATTCACACTGCCGCCGTAAAGCAAGGTCAGTGAGTTGGCCAGTTCACCATCGAGCTTCGCGATTTTTTCACGAATAAACCGATGTGTGGTTTGAGCCTGTTCGGGTGTCGCCGTTTTACCTGTGCCTATGGCCCAAACGGGCTCGTATGCTATCACAGATTCTTTTAACGACGCCACACCTAATTTGTTGATCACCGCATCAATTTGCGCGCTAATCACGGATTCGGTGTTTCCTTGCTCGCGCTCCTGCTCGGTTTCACCCACACACAAGACGGGTATCAAACCTGCTTCCTGCGCCTTGGCGAATTTGGCCGCGACCGTTTCATTCGATTCGCCATAAATACTACGACGTTCAGAATGCCCGACCAGCGCATATTTCACGCCAAGTTCGGCAAGCAGTCTGGCTTCCACCTCGCCGGTAAAGGCGCCTGCATCGTTTTCGGATACCGTTTGAGCTCCGGTTGCGATGCCTTGGGAAACCATTTCGCTTAACAAGGGAAACGGAGGAAACAACACAACCTCGATGTTGTCCAGTGACGCGTCGCTCAGGGATTGGGTCAGGGTCTTAACCAGCTCAAGCGAGCCGTTCATTTTCCAGTTTCCCGCCACCATTGGCTTACGTACTGTCATCATTTACTCCGCATCTCAAAGCGGGCGAGATACTAACGCGACTCGCCCGAAGTTACAAGCAGATATTGTTATATATCAGTTCGTTTGCTCACAGATTCGACAACCGCGGCGATTTTCTGTGTAAAGTCGATGACCTGCTTCTCCTGCTCGGCCTCAACCATCACCCTGACGACCGGTTCGGTGCCGGATTTTCTCAGCAGCACACGGCCAGTTTCGCCCAGCAGCGCTTCCACTTCACGCACCGCGTTCTGCACTTCCTCCGCCTGCGTCGGATCCGTGCCCTGCGGGTAACGCACATTGATCATCTTCATCGGGTACTTGGTAAACCCTTGACCGAGATCGTGCAAGGTTTTGTTCTGCGCGACCATGGCGGCAAGCACCTGGAGGCTGGAAATGATGCCGTCGCCGGTACTGATGCGATCCAGGTTGAGCACGTGGCCAGAGCTTTCACCGCCGATTTTCCAGCCTTTTTCTTTCAGCAGTTCCATTACATAGCGGTCGCCGACCTTGCTGCGTTCAAACGCGATGCCCTTTCGTTTAAGAGCGTTTTCAAGCCCCATGTTCGACATCACCGTGCCGACCACCCCGCCGCCCAGCTGATCTTCGGCATGGGCCTGGCAGGCAATGATGTAGACGATATCGTCACCGTCGAACACCCTGCCGTTGTGATCGACCATCATCACACGGTCGCCGTCGCCGTCATAGGCGATGCCGACGTTTGCACCGTATTCCAATACCTTACGCTTCAAGGTATCGACATGAGTGGCACCACATTCGTGATTGATGTTCACTCCGTTAGGCTCACAGGCGTGGCATATTACCTCGGCACCCAACTCGCGCATCACAGCAGGCGCGATGTGGTAAGTGGCGCCGTGGGCGCAATCGAGGACGATTTTAAGCCCTTCCAGAGAGAGCCGCACCGGGAACTGGCTTTTGCAAAATTCGATGTAACGGCCATCGGCGTTATCGAGACGACGGGCCTTACCAAGCTTGTCCGACGCGACACACGTCATCGGCTGATCCATCATGCTCTCGATTTCAAGCTCTACCTCATCGGGCAGTTTCATGCCGTCGGCAGAAAAAAACTTGATGCCGTTGTCATGATACGGGTTGTGGGAGGCGCTGATCACGATCCCCGCTTCGGCGCGGAAGGTTTGCGTCAGGTAAGCGATGGCCGGCGTCGGCATCGGGCCGAGCAAGACCACGTCGATGCCGGCCGCTATCAGGCCCGCTTCCAACGAGGTTTCCAGCAAATAACCCGAAATGCGGGTGTCTTTGCCGATAATCACCTTCTTGGTGCCGGTTTTGGACAGTACCTTCCCCGCCGCCCAACCCAGTTTCAGGGCAAATTCCGGGGTAATGGGATATTGACCGACCAGACCGCGCACACCGTCGGTGCCGAAATATTTTCTGCTCATTGAGCGACTCCTTTTTCACAGGCGGCCCACACCGCCAGTACATCTGCTGTTTCTTTCACATCGTGAACCCGGATGATACGGGCGCCTTTCTGCGCCGAAATAAGGGCGCCCGCCAGACTGGCGGCAAGGCGTTCGTCGGTTTCCCGGTTCAACAGTTGTCCAAACATGGATTTACGCGACAAACCGGATAAAACCGGAAAACCCATGCGGCAAAATTCATCTAAACGGCCCAGAACCTCATAGTTATGGGCCAGGTTTTTACCAAAACCAAATCCAGGGTCGAGAATAATCTTATTCTCCTGAATACCCGCTTGCAGGCAAGCCTCGACCCTTTGGGCCAAAAACGCTTTAACATCTGCAACGACATCGCCGTATAGCGGCGCCGCCTGCATGGTGCGCGGTTGCCCCTGCATATGCATCAGGCACACCGGCGCGCCGCTTTGCGCCGCCACTTCTAACGCGCCCGGTTCCTGCAGCGCGCGCACGTCGTTGATAATATCCGCACCGGCATCGAGTGCCTGGCGCATCACTTCGGCCTTGCTGGTATCGATAGATATGATGCAATCGAAGCGCGTGCGAATCGCCTTAATGGCCGGGATCACCCGTTGTAATTCTTGTTCCAGGGATACGTCCGGCGCGCCGGGGCGGGTCGACTCGCCGCCGAT
>JBNKEN010000254.1:0-14552 GCA_050288805.1 Pseudoalteromonas sp. | reverse complement strand
AGCACATTAAAAATCCCATCAATCTGGCCCGTTTGGTGATGGAAAATTCCGTCCATGTGATGTTGAGCGGAGAAGGGGCCGAGGAGTTTGCCAAACAGCAAGGCGTGCCGCTTGTCGACAACTCGCTGTTCGATACCGAGTTTCGTTATAAGGCGTTGTTAAAGGCCAAGGAAAAACTGGATAAGGTCAATAGCACCAGCAAGGCCTACCAGGCCGCACACAGTGCGTTGCCGGTGAACTACAAGGTGGGTACGGTCGGTGCGGTGGCGTTGGACAGCAAGGGTAACCTGGCGGCGGGAACCTCAACAGGTGGCATGACGGCGAAACGTTTTGGTCGGGTCGGTGACGCGCCGATAATCGGTGCAGGTACCTTTGCCGACAACGATTCCTGCGCCGTGTCTGCGACCGGTCATGGCGAATACTTTATTCGTTACAACGTGGCGGCCGATATCTGTGCTCGGGTCAAATACCAGGGTAAGAGCATCAAACAGGCCGGCGACGAAGTGATCTTCGATGTGCTTAAACCTGTGGGTGGAACCGGTGGCGTGATCATTATCGACCGACAAGGCCACATCAGTCAGCCATTCAATACCTCCGGCATGTATCGCGCCAGCAAGAGCTCGACAACGCCTACCTACGTGGCGATTTTCAACGACGAGTAATGCCATTCCCGTTTGATGCGGCAGGAAAAAAACCAAAACGCCAGCTACTATTTAAGGCAACCAGCTGGCGTTTTTTATGCCTGAATTGCGTCAAAAAGGAGCGCGTATGCAATCGATTAAAGTGGCCGACCATCTCAACCATCGTCCGGTGACCTTTTTACCCTCTATGCCCATAGAGGTGGTGGTTGAACGATTGTTGCAAAGCGGGCAGAGCGGTGGGCCCGTGGTGGATGATTTCGGCAAGGTCATAGGTTTTGTGTCTGAGCAAGACTGCCTGCGCAAAATGCTTGAGTCGACATATCAGAACGAAGCGCATTCGGTTGTGCGTGACGTGATGAACCAGGAGCCCTTATGCGTCAGCGAAAATGACAACATACTGTCGCTGGCAGAGCGGATGACGGTCAACAAACCCAAGCTTTATCCGGTATGCGATGAGGACGGGAAGCTCTGCGGGATTATCGGGCGGAAGGAAATTCTTGCGGCACTCGACCTTTATCTTCATGGTAACTATCAGCCGGGGCACAGATTCGTTTAGTTTTTTGTGCCTTCCGTCCCGTTTCACCCATTAACGCCGAGGCCATTGTTTGCTAGGATCGGCGCTGTTTATTTTTACCGGTGAAGGGTGTACGGGTGACTACGGCAAAACCGTTGTTTGCTGAATTAGCAGCATGTCTGAAAAAAGATCAGTTTATCCTGAAAAAGCGGCTGCATGGCGCTGAAAAGATCAAGGATGACGCAAAACGTGCACAGGTGATTGCCAAAGTTGCCGCTGCAATTTTACATAGCCAGCAACTCAGGGAAACACGGCGCGCACAGCGCCCTAAAATCACTTACCCGGAACAGTTACCGGTCAGCCAGAAAAAAGATGCGATAAAAGAGGCCATCGCCGCACACCAGGTGGTGATCGTTGCCGGTGAAACGGGGTCGGGTAAAACCACCCAGTTGCCGAAAATCTGTCTCGAACTCGGGCGCGGCGTAGATGGTTATATCGGACATACGCAACCGAGAAGGCTGGCAGCCCGCAGTGTGGCGAACCGCATTGCCGAAGAACTTGAAACCAGCGTCGGCCAGCAGGTCGGTTTTAAAATTCGCTTCAGCGATCAGGTCGGCGACAACAGTTACATCAAGTTGATGACCGACGGTATTCTGCTGGCGGAGATCCAGCAGGACAAGTTCCTCAACCAATACGACACCATCATCATCGATGAGGCTCACGAACGCAGCCTCAACATAGATTTTATTCTCGGTTACCTGAAAAACCTGCTGCCCAAGCGTCCCGACCTCAAGGTCATTATCACCTCGGCGACCATAGATCCGGAGCGTTTTTCCCGTCATTTCAACGATGCACCCATCATTGAGGTGTCAGGACGCACCTACCCGGTGGAGGTTCGCTATCGGCCGCTCGCCGAGCTGGACAAAAGCGAAATGGAGGCCGAGGGCGATCAGTTGCAGGGGATTTTCGATGCGGTGGATGAGCTGTGCCAAGAAGGGCCCGGTGATATCCTGATTTTCATGAACGGCGAGCGGGAGATCCGTGATACCGCCGATGCGCTGGAAAAACGTAAGCTGAAAAATACGGAAGTGCTGCCGCTTTATGCCCGTTTGTCCAACGCGGAACAAAACAAGATTTTCGCCTCCCACAGCGGACGGCGAATCGTGTTGGCCACCAACGTGGCGGAAACCTCGTTGACGGTGCCCGGGATCCGTTACGTGATCGATCCGGGAACGGCGCGTATCAGTCGCTATAGTTATCGTACCAAGGTACAACGCCTGCCCATCGAAGCCATATCCCGGGCGAGTGCCAACCAGCGTATGGGTCGATGTGGTCGGGTCGAGGCCGGCATCTGTATTCGTTTATATTCAGAAGATGATTTTTTATCGCGGCCGGAATTCACCGATCCGGAAATTCTGCGCACCAACCTGGCGTCGGTTATTTTGCAAATGCTGGCGCTCGGGCTCGGCGACATGCAGCAGTTTCCCTTTGTTCAGCCGCCCGACAGTCGCAACATCAGCGATGGTTTGCGCCTGCTTGAAGAGCTGGAAGCGGTTAAGCCCGCACAGCGTCATCAAAACGTCTCGCTAACCCGAACCGGACGCGACCTCAGTCGCCTGCCGGTTGACCCGCGACTAGCGAAAATGGTGCTGACGGCCCATTCGTTGGGGGCGCTACGTGAAACCATTATTATCGTTGCGGCCCTGTCCATCCAAGATCCGCGCGAACGGCCGCAGGACAAAAAAGGCAAGGCAGACGAGCTGCATGGCCGTTTTGAACACCCAGATTCAGACTTTCTGGCGTTCCTTAACCTGTACTGGTATCTGGAACAGCAGCAGGCCGAACTGACCAACAACCAGTTCAGACGGCTCTGCCAGAAGGAAATGCTCGCCTACATGCGGGTGCGCGAGTGGCAGGATATCGTCTATCAGTTGACCACCGTGTGTGAGGAAATGGGGATGAAGACCGCCGACAACGGCGCCGAACCGGAGCAAATCCACCAGGCGCTGCTAAGCGGTATGCTGAGTCATGTCGGTATTAAGGAAGAGCAGGGGTATAAGGGGGCGCGCAACAGCCAGTTTCATATCTTCCCGGCGTCCGTGTTGTTTAAAAAACGGCCCAAGTGGCTGATGTCGGCCGAGCTGGTGGAAACCGCCAAGCTGTATGCCCGTATCAACGCGAAAATCGATGTGAAGTGGATAGAACCGCTGGCCCAGCATCTTATTAAACGCAGCTACAGTGAGCCGCACTGGGAGAAAAAGCCCGGTTGTGTGATGGCCTTCGAGCAGCAATCCCTGTACGGCCTTATCATAGTCAACAAACGCCGTTGCGTGTACTCAAAGATAGACCCCGTGGTCAGCCGCGAACTGTTTATTCGAAGCGCGCTGGTGGAAGAAGACCTGGGTCAAAACGAAGGGTTTCTGAAGGACAATCGGGTCCTGATCGATTCGATCCAGGATTTGGAAAACAAGGCCAGACGCCGCGATATTCTGGTTGATGAACATAGCCTCTACGGGTTTTACGACGCGCGGATTCCTGCGCATGTGAACAATCGCAACGACTTCAACCATTGGTGGAAACAGCAAAAGCAGCGCCAGCCGCGTTTCTTGCATATGCGCCGGGAAGATCTGATGCAGCACGGCGCAGATCATGTAACCGAGTTCGATTACCCGGATGTCTGGCAGCAGGGTAACCTGATGTTGCCGCTCACCTATCATTTCGATCCCGGGCAGGCCGTCGACGGCGTGGCGGTGCAAATTCCCGTTGCGCTTTTAAACCAGGTCAGTGAAGAGGGTTTTGACTGGCATATTCCGGCATTACGCCACGAGCTTATCTGCGGTCTTATCAAGTCGTTGCCGAAATCTCTGCGGCGCAATTTCGTGCCGGCGCCGAATTATGCCGACGCGGTACTGGCGGCGGTAGAACCCATGCAAGGGAGCTTATTGGACGCCCTCAGCACGCGTTTATTGAGCATGACGGGCGTGAGGGTTGAGCCGGAGGCCTGGGATCTCGCTGCGCTGGAGCCGCATCTGCGGATCCAGTTCGAGGTCAGTGACGAGCATGGTAAATTGCTGGCGCGCGGTTTGGACCTGGCAAGACTTAAGGCGCAACTGCAGGGCAAGGTCAGTGACACCCTGGCCAAGGTAGCGAAACAGGGCATAGAGAAAGAGCAGGTGACAGAATGGACCCTAGGTGATTTGCCCGTCTCCTATGTCAAAAAGCAGGGTCAGTATGAAATCAAGGCCTATCCGGCGCTGGTGGACAAAAACAGCAGTACCTCGGTGGAGTTGTTCGATTCAGAGGCGAAGGCCGAGAAGGCGCATGCCCTGGGAGTAAGGCGACTGATTCTGCTCAACGTGCCGTCGCCGGTGAAATACCTTCAGCAACATCTGCCGAATAAGGCCAAGCTGGGGCTTTATTTTAACCCCTTCGGTAAGGTGAACGACCTGATTGACGACTGTATCGCCGCCGGTGTCGACAGTTTGCTGGCCGAATGCGACGTGGTGCGTGATGAGGCAAGCTTTAACGCGGCCAAGGAACATGTGCGTGGTGAGCTGGGCGATCGCGTGGTTGAAATCGCCCTCAAGGTGGAGCAGGTATTAAGTCTTGCCCATGGGATCCAGAAGCGCATGAAGGGTCGGGTGGATCTCAGCATGATCACCGCCCACGGCGACATTAAGTCGCAGCTGCAGAGCCTGGTCTTTAAGGGCTTCGTATCCGAACATGGGGCGGCAAAGATGGACGACCTGGTGCGTTACCTCAAGGCCATCGAAAAACGGCTGGAAAAGCTGCCGGTGGATCCGAACCGCGATCGCATGTGTGTTCTTGAACTGGAAAAAGTGGCCGACAACTATGCCAAAGCCAGGGCCAAACTGCCGAAAGACCAGCCTTTGGCGCAAAATTGGCAGGATATATTCTGGATGCAGCAGGAGCTGAGGGTGTCGCTGTTCGCCCAAACGCTCGGCACGCCTTACCCTGTATCGGCAAAACGGGTGATGAATGCCATCGCTGAGCTGACGTGACTGGTACTATTTGAGGGAAAGGCTTGCAATCTCGGTTGGCGCGTTTACCTTAATAAAAGAAACAGGGAATATGAAGGGACTCCCGATGGCGCAATCCGTTGCCAAACCCGCGGTCAGGGTATTGATAGTTGATGACGAAGATTTTAACTTTGTTCTTTTCCAGCGTGCCTTGAGCTGCGGTTTTGATTTGGAATTCGCATGTTGCGGACGTGACTGCCTGGACCGGGCGATAGAGAATCCCCCCGATGTTATCGTATTGGATCTCTGTATGCCGGGGCTTGACGGTTACGATACCTGTCGAATTCTGAAAAATACGCCGGAAACCAAACATATTCCGGTGTTCATCATCTCGGGTTTGGAAGGGAATGGTGTCAGGGACGCGGCATTTCAGGCAGGCTGCGATGCATTTTATTGCAAGCCGCTGCCGATGAATGAGATCGCAGACAAACTGCGACAACAGCATTAACAGGAGAGCAGCATGTTGCACGAAGACAAACGGCGGTTTTTTCGCATGATGGTCAACGCCGAGGCCCGGGTTATGGTGCTGGAAGAAGGCAACAGCCAGGCATTCGACGCCGTGTGCAGAGATTTAAGTGCGACCGGAATGTCGCTTGAAATGGAAGAGCCCTTGGAGGTCAATACCCTGGTCAAGGTTTCGCTGGCTTCGGCAAACCAGGCGGTTCCGCCGCTCGACGCGGTGGCTAAGGTGATCCGCTGCACCGCTCAGGAAACCCAGGGTTACCTGACCGGTGTGGAAATCGTTGAGCTGAACTGACGGGTTTAATAGACCTTACAGACCAGTCCCTTGAGGTAGAAACCTTCCGGGTAGCTGCCGGCGATTGGGTGATCTGCGGCCTGGTTCAGGCGTTCCATGATCAGCAGCTCTTTTCCTGCGTCCAGGGCGGCGTCGGCCACGACCTTTTGAAACAGGTTTTGTTCCATTAAACCGGAGCAGGAGAAGGTCAACAGGGTGCCGCCGGGTTTCAGGATCTGCATGGCGATCATATTGATGTCTTTATAGCCGCGACAGGCGCCCGTCAGCTGGGCCTTGCTTTCGGCAAATTTCGGCGGATCCATTACTATGGTATCGAAGGTACGGCCCTCGTCACGGTATTGACGCAGCAACTTAAATACGTCCTGTTTCACGAATTCGGCGCGGTTCAGATCCAGCTTATTGTGCTCTACGTTTCGCTTTGCAATCGCAAGTGCCGGCTCGGACACATCGACATTGATCACCTTGGAGCATCCGCCTCTTAAGGCATACAGTCCGAAGGTGCCGGTGTAGCAGAAACAGTTCAACACTTCCTTGTCTTTGGCGAAGCGTTCCAGCGCGGCGCGGCTGTCGCGTTGATCCAGGTAAAATCCGGTTTTATGGCCACCGAGAATGTCGACTTCGGCGAGAAGGCCGTTTTCTGAGATCAGCACCGGACCCTCTGGTGCTGCGCCGAGCAGCGGGCCGGTAACGGGTTCCAGGCCTTCCTTTTTGCGCACGTCTACGTCGGAGCGCTCATAGACTTTGCAATCAGGAAACAGGGTATGCAGGGCTGCAACGATATCCGCCTTGTGGCGTTCTGCGCCGGCACTTAGCAACTGACATACCAGGTAGTTATCGAATTTGTCGATGGTGATCCCCGGCAGACCGTCTGATTCGGCCGCAGCCAGGCGAAAACCGGTCAGGCCGCCTTCGGCGATCACCTGTTCCCGTGCATCCAACGCCCTCTTCAGTCGCTTTTCGAAGAATGCCTGATCGATAATACAGTCGGGGTCGAAGCTCCAGACTCTGGCACGGATCTGCGATTCAGGGCTGTAGGCGGCGACGGCGAGAAAACGCCCTTCGCTGTCGTATACGGTGACCGTATCGCCAAGTCCTGGCTTGCCTTTTACCTTTTTAATGGCCTTGGAAAAAATCCAGGGATGTTTGCGCTTGAGCGATTTTTCTCGCCCGGCTTGTAGATAAATAGCCGCTGACATAGTGGGATCCGCTTGTACTAAAAGGTCGGCCATTTTAGTGAAGGGAAAAGCAAGTTACAAATAAATAATTTTGCTAAGTCAGCCGGCCTCACGGTAAAGTGATCCCACCCTCAACCTGACAGAGTGCCCATGGATAAAATCGAGACCCGTTGCCGGGAATTTATATTACAGCAAAGCAGTGCCGACGTGGCTCACGACATTACCCATATAGAACGTGTGGTCAAGGTGGCAAAGGATCTGGCGTTAGCCGAAGGCGCCGAGATGGCCGTGATCCTGCCCGCCGCCTGGTTGCATGACTGTGTCGCCGTTGCAAAGAATCACCCGGATCGCTCCCGTGCATCCACCATGGCGGCCGATAAGGCGGTGAGTTTTCTGCACAGCCTGGACTACCCGGCCCGGTACTTCGATGCCATCCATCATGCCATCGCCGCGCACAGCTATAGTGCGAATATCACACCTACTAGCTTGGAAGCGAAAATAGTTCAGGATGCGGACAGAATGGATGCCCTCGGCGCAATCGGCATCAGTCGTTGTATGAAGGTAGGGGGGGCCATCTGCCGTTCTTTGTATCACCCGGAGGATCCGTTTTGCCGACGTCGGGAGGCCGATGACGGTCAATACACCCTGGATCATTTCTTTGTCAAACTACTGAATATTGCCGGTTCCATGAACACGGATTCGGCTCGCCAGGAGGCCAGGCGCCGCACCGACTATATGCAGGGCTTTATGGCGCAACTGGCGTCGGAGATAGGCCATCATGATGCCTGAATTGAGCGGGGTTGATCACTGCCATCTTGAAGTCAGGGATATGGATGAAGCACTCAAGTGGTATGAAAAGGTATTGGGCATGAAGGTGGTACCCGAGCTGGCCTTTTGGTATGAGGGTGATGGCCCGCTTACCTTGCAGGACGCTAAAAACAGCATCCGTCTGGCACTTTTTTGCGGTGAAACGGCATCCGGGGGGATTGCGTTCGGCGCGACCGGCGGCCAGTTTCTTGCCTGGCTGGAGCACCTCGAACGCTGCGGTCTGAAATATGTGCTGGCGGACCACAAGGTGACCTATTCGGTGTATTTTCGCGATCCGAGCGGTAATCGCCATGAAATCACCAGTCATGACCATGCGCAGATCAATGCGGGGCTTAACGGTTAGCTAACCTCAACGGGTCATACGTTTTACAAATACCACCACGAACAGTGCCAGCGAGAAGCTGCCGCAAAACGCCTCGATAGCGGCGATAAAGCGCGAAAACCCGATCGGGGTGATATCTCCGTATCCTAAGGTGGTAAAGGTCACCACGCTGAAATAAAAGCTGTTCAGCAGAGAAGAGACATTGTGGGCCAAATCGAGCTCAGGATTGAGCTGTAACAACGTGTCTTCATACTGAACGCCGAACAGAAAATAACCCAACGCACAGGCAATGATCAGTGACAGGCTGAAGCGGATCACATTGAGCGGCTTTTCGCCGTAGCCACAGAGAAAATCGATAAACGTAGAGATAAGACGCCTGGATGACCACTTGGGATATTGTTGATGGCGCATTTTCAGCTCGTTGTACATAAAGGTGCCGGCCAGCTCGAACAGCCCCTGATGCTCCGCTGCTTTTCTTAGGGCGCGGTAGATTTCTTCCGATTGTTCATAGAGATCCTGGGCCTGTGCCTTATCTCCCTGTTGCAGAGCCTGCTTAGCCAATTTTTGCTGAAGCAGTTCATCGCCCAAATTGATATTGTCGATCCGGGTGTTAAACAGCTTGATGCCTAAAAGATTGGTATCTTGCAGCTGGCAATAGTGTAAACTGGCGTCGCGTAAATCTGCCTTCATCAGTGAGGCTGAGGTGATTTTATTGTTGTATAGATGGGCGCCTTCCAGGTTGGTCCGGTAAAAGTTGCTGTACGACAGGTCGAAGCAGGGTTCGTCGTCTCGGTGTACCAGGTTTAACCCACTCAGGTTGGCCCGTTTCAGCTGGAGCCCCTGTAACAGTCCGCCACGCTTGGCATAACGTTCCAGTTTTTGGGTCAGCTCCAACCCGCTTTTATCAAACTTGGCATCGTGCCAGAAGCAGAGTCCGGCCCCCATATCAATTTCGCTGCAACACTGGCCGTCGGGTGAGCGGTATTGGCATTTGGGTTTTTCAGGCATCGGGTTTCATCACAAGATCTTTTTATATAGGGTAGTAGGAAAAATCGAAATGTGCCGCAGAAAAGGATGCGAACAGTTTGAAATATAAGTTAAAACGTAGTGCCCGAAGACGCACCTTGGCGATCAAGGTGGTCCGCTCCGAGGTGACAGTTTATGCCCCAAACCGTCTCAACGAGGCGATTATCGTCGGTTGGGTGGAGAGTAAGCGAGGCTGGATAGAAATGCAGTTGTTGCGCCAGGAAAAAGAACACTTGAAGGTGCAAAATCCCTGGTTGCAAAGAAGAATTTGCCTGTTCGGCGATACCTTGCCTATAGAGATAGGAGAGGCGGCACGCAGTGAAGTGCGACGGGAACCCTTACGCCTGGTTATCAATATCGCAACGCGTTGCAAAGACAAGGAACGAGCCTTTGGAAAATTGCTTTATGATTTCTTGAGTCGATCTTTGTGCGACTATCTCAATCACACCACATCGCTATTCGAACAGCGCATGGCGGTCAAATCTTCCGGACTGAAAATACGCCACTACACGCGTCGTTGGGGTAGTTGCAGCGGCCGTGGAGAGCTGAGTTTTAACCTTCTGTTGGCCGGGGCTCCGTTGCACATCATCGATTATGTTGTCGTTCACGAATTGGCCCATATACATTACATGGATCACTCAAGCCGCTTTTGGCGTCGGGTCGAGGACTTTTATCCTGCATACAGGGACGCGGAAAGCTGGCTTAAACTAAACGGAAAAACGTTGGAAATTTTTACCTGAACAGGAAAGTGGTGGAGGGGGCTGGATTCGAACCAGCGAAGGCTGAGCCGTCAGATTTACAGTCTGATCCCTTTGGCCGCTCGGGAACCCCTCCGCGAAATGAATTGTTGCCGAATCTTGCTTGGAAGAAAGTGGTGGAGGGGGCTGGATTCGAACCAGCGAAGGCTGAGCCGTCAGATTTACAGTCTGATCCCTTTGGCCGCTCGGGAACCCCTCCAAAGCAACGGCGGCGATAATAGCAAACTGGCAATTTAAGTAAAGAAAAAAGCTAAAGAAATAGAAAAAAACGCCGATAACAAGTTATTCCTCTTCGCTATCGGATAAATAAGATGCAACTTGATGGTATTTTGCTCAATGAAACTCAGCTGGACGCATCCTTGTCCCGCTGTGTTGCCGAGCAACGCCGCAGCGACTTTGCCATGCTGTTGGCCATGCTGTCGCACGATGCATTGGACTTTGCCGAATTTCACTTACCTAAAAGCGCAGCAATCCAGCCTGAATCGAATGAAGCCCGGCTCAGGGCGAGTTTAGGTGCGGGCCCGGTACAGCCTTTAGCACCGGAGAACTTCGAGATCACCATAGGGCAGGACAATGCGGCAAAACTGATGTCGCAGGGGATGGCGGAGATCCGTCTGGCTCAATGCTTGAACCCGGAACCCTTAGCGATTCGCGACGATAAAAAGCATATTCCGCTGCAGGTCATCGACAATTGTGAGCTGGCGGTCAGGCGCCGTCATCTGAACAAGGAGATGACATTGGGTGAAATGCAAATGGATGCCGCTGCGTTTTACGATCAGCTAACCGATCCTCAACTTCAAGCACCGCTTTATCTGGCGACCGCCTGATCACACTTTTTAAAGGGCTTAGCGCCCATGGCATTGTTTGAATTTCTTGCCGCTTTGGCATGGACAGGGATCATTGCGACCGAGTTTTACATCCCGTGTCGGGAAAAGCTCACCGTCCAGGTAACGCCATGAACCAGATTCGAGGCAAAAGCGTGAGCGCTCGTGTAGGGTACAGTAATGGTCGCCCAGTAAGTAATGGGCCTTGAATTCAACTTCACCGGAATCGGGACGCTCGTCGTAATTCAGAACTTCAAGCCTGATAAAGCGGCACTGGCGAGCAAAATCCGCTATCTCGTCGAGTGGGTTATCACCTTGGCGCTCTCTGGCGTACGTGTCGTGAACATATTGACAGTGTTCGGTAGCATAGGCCGAATAACGAGAACGCATCAGAGCCAGTGGCCCGGGAGCGGCTATTAGCCCATCCAGGTAAGGTTTACAGCAATGTTCAAACTCTTTGCCACTGTCGCAATAACACATAGTCATTTTACTCGATTTACGAAAAGCGCGAGTCTAGCAAAGCTTGATATTTTTTCCTACATCGGAGCTTGCTCGTTTAGTGAAGCAATAGAGAGTGGCACTGGCGCGCTCCAAGGTCTGCTCCAGGCTGTTTAACAGCGCATCGTTGAGCATATCTGTCCAGGTAATAACGGCGGCGAAATTACCGTTACAGAGCGCCGAACTAAGCACATATTCCAGATTGACCAGGTGTTTCTGGCGGATCACCAGCAGCTTGGAGGTGTCTATGGAACAGGAATCCAGCAGGGATTTACTGGGCACATGATCCGGGGCAACCAGCAGAGTCCAGCGGTTTTGGCTGTTGTAGTTATGCAATATTTTCAGCAATTCAAAGGTTGCGGAAATGTCATCTTCGATCTCGACAACATTGACTGCACGCGACTCAATGTCGTCCTGATAGCTTTTTACCGTTCTGATGTTTATTGACTGAAGCATAATTATCTCACTGGTTTTTTATACAGTATTTGCATACAGTAGTTTATACAGTGTTTCGATGCAAGATAATTTTGCTAAATTTTTAAACAATTTTTAATTTTACTTGTAGTAAACAGCATTTATACTCGCTTTGCCTGCGTATCACGCGAACATCATGGATTTGTTCATACAGGGTCGCAGCATAGGTTTGCGTATCCAACATGTTCTTCGTAGACAGGTGTTTTCTTAGTCTGTTCAGTGCATCGGTTGCCGGGCCGTGTTCCTGACTGGCAGGCGAGTGGGCCAGGCTGCGGCATGAAAAACGCTTTTCGGCACACCCTGTCCCTTGGCGAACATCAGGCTAAGGCAGAATTGAGCTTTGCTGTTACCTTGCATTGCCGCCAGTCTCAGCCATTTTGCAGCCTCGGGATAAGCATTTTGTTCAGCAGGCCGTGTCCGGAATTAAGCGCGCGCACATCACTGGCGGGTTTGGCGTCTGTCCTGCTGATAAAATCTAAGAGATGGTGAAACTGTCGTTCCAGAGAAATCTCCCTGTTGGTGTTAATTGGCCTGGTCGTCATCCGATGTATACTCATAATTTTTTGCATTGTAATCTAAACTTCTTAAAAAGCGCTCGCAACACGCTGAATTATAAGCCAAAAAAATGTTACTTACGTAAGGCGATAATGCCTCTAAGGGGCCGTTTATCCGGCGCTAAATATGGTATAATGGCGTGCTAACCCCATTTTGCGGCCAGACGGACGAATTATATCTTTCCGCAATCAGAGGCCCTTTATAACCTTGAAGTATTGTAACTATGCTAGAAACACTCTTTAAACTGAAGTCCCAAAACACCACGGTGCGCCGTGAGTTCATCGCGGGATTAACCACCTTCATCACTATGGTGTACATAGTATTCGTCAACCCGGCCATGTTGGCGCAGGCGGGGATGGATCAGGGAGCCGCGTTTGTGGCTACCTGCCTGGCTGCAGCGATTGGCTGTTTTATCATGGGATTGTGGGCAAATTACCCGTTAGCGCTGGCCCCTGGTATGGGATTAAACGCCTTCTTTACCTACGGTGTTGTGCTTGGCATGGGCTACGACTGGCAGTCGGCGTTAGGTGCCGTGTTCCTGTCGGGTTGTATCTTTTTATGTTTGAGCCTTTTTAAGGTTCGTGAGTGGATCATTAATGCCATTCCATTGGTGCTTAAGCGTGCCATCGCCACGGGAATCGGCGCGTTTCTGGCGCTGATCGCGCTGAAAAATGCGGGCATTATCGTCGCAAGTCCGGCCACCTTTGTGCAGCTCGGCGACATTACCGCACCGGGTCCCTTACTGGCCATTATCAGCTTCTTTGTCATTGCCGGGCTGCTGTACCGAGATATCCAAAGCGGCGTGCTGATCAGCATCATGCTGGTTACCTTGCTGGCGCTCGGATTTGGCCTGGTGGAATATCATGGCGTGATGTCGGCGCCTCCGGCCATCGCACCGACCCTGATGCAGCTCGATATTTCGGCGGCGCTCGATATTTCCATGCTCAGCGTGGTTTTTGCATTTCTGTTTGTCGACTTGTTCGACACCTCGGGCACTCTGGTTGCCGTGACGCAAAAGGCGGGAATGGCCGATGAGCAGGGGCGTATGCCGCGTCTTGGCAGGGCGCTGAGTGCCGATTCCGGTGCTACCATTGCTGGTGCCATGCTGGGTACGTCGACCACCACTTCGTATATTGAATCGGTGTCAGGTGTTTCGGTGGGTGGTCGCACGGGCCTTACCGCGGTGGTGGTGGGTATCGGCTTTTTGCTGATGACGTTTTTCGCTCCGCTTGCGCAAATGGTGCCGCCCTATGCGACCGCGGGCGCAATCTTGTATGTTGCGGTATTGATGCTGCAAAACCTCAAACTGGTCGATTGGGATGACATGAGCGAGGCGATTCCCGTGTGTGTGGTGCTCTTGATGACGCCGCTGACCTTCTCTATTGCGCACGGCATTTCACTGGGCTTCATTGCCTACACGGCGGTCAAACTGGTGTGTAACAAGCGCGAGGATATCAGCATCAGCGTCTGGGTGTTGACCCTGTTGTTTGTCGCTAAATACGCATTTATGTAAAAAAGCCCCGCTCTTGCGGGGCTTTTTTTGTGTGGATTGAATCACCATTTCTTTTTTGGTGCGAACAACACATCCAGGTCGTCTTTTTCTTCGTCGAGGCGCTTTTTACGGGTGGACGCGTTGGAGGCTTTCAGCTCGCTGCTGATTTCCTCCAGAAAAGCCTGCAATTCCATACGACGGCTTTCCACGTATTCGTCGCTGTAACTGATCGCTGCCAGTGTGGCATAGGCCTTTTCGAAATACTGTCGGGCTGAACCTATCATGTTGGCGTTGCGGGCAGAGACACCGCGTTTTACCAGGCTGTCTATATTTATCCGCAGCTGCATTTTTTCAAGCTGCTTGTCTTCGTGCATGAAAATATGGGTGTCCAGGCGCCCCTTGGCATGCTCTGAGCGTATTATCGCGCGCATTTTCTTGATGCCCTGAATAAGGGAAATAAGCTGCTTGTCGTTGTCGGGCAAAACCAGTTTCTCGCCGCTGGTATCGGGCTTCTCTTTGTCCTGCAGACGTTCACCGGCCTCGCGCTGGCGGGTTTTAATATCTCTGGATTTGGGGGAAAGTTCGACCATGGCGGTTAATGCGGCGTAGATGCGCTTTTGCATTATGGTGGCGATGGTACCGGACATG